>NZ_RZRP01000323.1:0-6497 GCF_003997795.1 Mesorhizobium sp. M7A.F.Ca.US.005.03.2.1
GAACTGCACCGGCTCAATGTCTGGCTCTACAAAAGCGGCCTGAAACTCTTGGCCCAGATTCACAGCCATCCGGGCCGCGCCTACCATTCGACGACGGACGACGCTTATGCGGTTGCTACCACGGTTGGGTGTCTGTCGCTGGTAGTGCCGAATTTCGCCCGCGAGCCTTTCGATTTTGCTCGGGTCGCCGCCTATCGGCTTGACGAAAAGGCCAAA
The DNA here is from genome assembly GCF_003997795.1 of Mesorhizobium sp. M7A.F.Ca.US.005.03.2.1. NCBI lineage: Bacteria > Pseudomonadati > Pseudomonadota > Alphaproteobacteria > Hyphomicrobiales > Phyllobacteriaceae > Mesorhizobium > Mesorhizobium sp. M7A.F.Ca.US.005.03.2.1. Next base: position 217 of record NZ_RZRP01000323.1, read on the forward strand.
TGGAATGCGCTCCCTCCCGCGGCACTGTCGCGAATGATCATGATATCGAGTTGAACAATGGCATTCGCTAACTTCATCGATCGCGCCGCCACGGCGGCATCTCAGGTCCTGGCCGATTTTCATCTGGGAGACTTCAAAGCAGCTCTTGAAAAGCAGGTCGTGGCAGTCGCCTTCGACCATCAGGCCGCTTCCTGCGCCGAAGGCCAGGCGACACTAGATCTTGCGGTGAGATTGCTCGCTAGGCTCTACCCGGTTCTGGCGATACTCCCGCTGGACAGCGCGGCGAGCTCTCAAGCCCAAGCGCTGGAGCGCTTGGCAAAGTCGATCAATCCAAAAGTCGGCATCCGGCGTTCCGGCAAGTCTGCCACCGTCTGCGTCGTTGCAGGGGTAACGCGCCCATCACTCCGGTGCCCGATCTTTTTCGTGGGATCGGACGGTTGGGCGGCAAAGCTGTCGCGTACGGACCCGGTGGGCTCTGGCCCAAGTCTGCTGCCTTATGGAGCTGGCGCCGCCAGTTGCTTCGGCGCCGCCAACGTCTTTCGAACTATCTTCGCTGCCCAGTTGACCGGCGCCGAGTTGGACGAAACCATCGACCTCTCGCTATGCAGCTACGACAAGACCAAAGCCGGAGAGCCTGGCCCGATCGACTTCCCAGTCGACCTTGGCGAAACCCACCTCGTTGGGCTCGGTGCGATAGGCCATGGCTCGCTTTGGGCGCTAGCGAGACAACCCGATCTCAAAGGTCGTCTGCATGTAATCGATCACGAAGCGATCGAACTCTCAAACCTGCAGCGCTACGCATTGGCTGGCCAGGCGGAGATTGGTATGTCCAAAGCGGTTCTTGCAGCCACCGCCCTTAGATCGACTGCCCTTGAGGTCGAGGCGCACCCTCTGACGTGGGCAGAATATGTTGCGCGCCGGGGCAATTGGGTCTTCGACCAAGTGGGTGTGGCGCTTGACACCGCCGCCGACCGTCTGGCTGTCCAAGGTGCACTGCCGCGATGGATCGCAAACGCTTGGACGCAGGAGCACGATCTCGGTATCTCCCGGCATGGTTTCGATGACGGCCAGGCTTGCCTTTGTTGCATGTACCTGCCATCCGGAAAATCCAAGGACGAGCACCAGCTGATTGCCGAGGAACTCGGAATACCGGAAGCACACGAGCAGGTGAAAACGCTCCTGCAGACCAATGCCGGAGTTCCCAACGACTTTGTAGTTCGCGTGGCTACAGCGATGGCTGTGCCGTTTGAACCGCTAGCCCCGTTTGTCGGCCAGCCCCTGCGCTCCTTTTATCAGCAGGCTATCTGCGGCGGTCTGGTGTTCCAGCTTAGCGAAGGAAGTCGCCGCGTTCGAACTGTGGTTCCGATGGCCTTTCAGTCGGTGCTTGCCGGGATTATGCTTGCCGCGGATTTGGTCAAACATAGTGCGGGGTTTCCCATGAGCCCGACGACGAGCACTCGGGTGAATCTTCTGCGCCCCCTTGGCTCTCACTTGCACGATCCGAAGGCCAAGGACTCCAGCGGCCGCTGCATCTGTAGCGACGACGATTTCATTGCCGCTTACAGGCGCAAATACGGCGAGCGCGTTGATCAGGTAAGCGATGTCTCGGCCGCCTAAACAGACGCGCACCTCTCCGTAGACGCAGGGGGCGCGGCTTGTGGGCGTGACCATGGGCGCCATTATCACACGCTTGGCCCGCTCCTTTGCCGGCCTATCGTCCTCCGCGCATGATCCCTGTTGCCGACGTGATGATCCAGCACCAGCCGCCATGGCACCAGAGGCTGGTCAAACCTCCGTTGTTGGCCGATTTGGACAGTGCTGCATCAGGTCTCGACCGACGTCTCGACAGTCAGGGCTGCTTCGACGGGTGTGAAGATGTCAACATCGACCCCAGGCGCCCGCATCGTCACAATCAGGGCGTACCGAGCCAGAGCGTCGACGCGTTCCAGGTAAGGCTTCTCCTTCCACCAGCCCCCGACCGGGAACACGCCGATCGCATCACGCTCGGCGAGATCGGCGGCGCTGCCCGACCAGAAATCGGCGTGCAACGAGCCGCGATCGCGGAAGGTGCCGAGCAGCCACTCTTCTCCGCCTCCAGCAGGCGCCCCTTCCTCCTCGTCCCGAGCGGCCTGATTGATGCGGGCTCGGAATTCGTCGACTGTCTCGGTCGCTGACTTTACTCTGAACCGAAGACCATGGGACGCGTAACGATGCCGGCGGGTCCATCCGCGTTCACCGGGGTTGGGTTCGATGAAATAGGACAGCGTGACGCGGAGCTCGACCTGGGCAGCGCCGAGCGCCGCGAGCTGCTCCTTCGGCCAAGGCAGGCGATGCAGCTTCATGTCACGCGTTTTGGCAGCCGCGCCGCCCTCGCGCTGGAAAGGCTGAAGCTCATCTTCAACGATAAGCGTGAGGTCGTTCACCGTTGACAGAAGCGCGCGCCCAAGATCTGGCACGCCGTAACCATAGCGCCGCACGAGCGCCTGGATCTCGCCCTTCGCTCCGTTGCACGCATCGATGCGTGCGCGCATCGCCGGAGTCCATTCGGCCGAGTGGACGATCAGGGCGCGAACCGTTTCAGGCCACAGCTCGGGGCGCGCTGATAGAATTAGTCCCGCCATCCGTGCGGCATGGGCCGTTGCCGCGCTCGTATCTCCGAGGGTGGTGAAGTGGCGCAGTTCGGGTCGATAGAAAGTGGTCAATATCTGCAGATCGTCGATCGGCTCGCCAGGCAACACACCGTCATGGGCGAGATTGCCGCCTTCGAAGACGACCTCGGGCTTCACCGGCCACTGCCTGTCCCAAACGACCGAAGTGCGACTGCGCGGCGAGAGCTCGCCGACCGGCGCGATCGGAGCGTAGCCCGCAAAGTCGGTGTCAATGATATCGACCTTTTCTGTGAAAGCGCCGACCGTCAGCGCATTCCAGGCCTGAGAAGGATCATCGACTGCTTCCAGATCGTTGCGCGTCAAATGCTCGGCCGGCATGAGGTCATCGCCGATGTTGCCGGCAGAGAGAACGATCAAGCGTCGCTGCTCCTCTTCGAAACAGAGTTGGTCGATAGCGGCAGACCACGATGTGGGCCTTCCACGCGCCGGACTGGCGCTTGTCACAGCCATTGCGATCGCGCGGCGGCGCTCCGGCGCCTGCACCTCGGCGCGGGCGATCGCTTCCGCGGTGATCGAGCCATAGAGTTCTGGATCGTTTGCCTCGTCTTCTGGCGGAAGGATACGGACACTCTCCAGCCGAAAGGGCAATGGAACTGGATCGCCTCCGACCAGGAGCGGGACCAGATCACCGTACAGGCCGACACCTGCCATTCGCGTCCCGTGGCCGCTCCACGCAGGTGTGTCGTCGCTGCCCCATGCCGGTTTGACGGTGTGCCAGTCTTCAACGGCAAGTGCGGGTTCGATCAACGGGTGGGTGCGACGTACGCCGCTGTCGAGAATGCAGACCGCAATATCGGATTGAGGCGGTCTGACGCGCCCGAGAAGCTCGTCGCTCCAGTCCCTTTGCTCCGCGCCGCCAAGGCCCATGAAGAAGGACGGCGTATCCTTCGCGCGCCGCAGCTCGGCGACGACATCGCTGTGCGCAATCATGCGGTCGAGCATTGCCGTGCTGGCGAGTGCCAGCATGACCACCCGCTCCGGAAACCTGACCGCATGCGTGCGCAAAGTGATGTTCAGGGCTTCGGCAATGTGCTCGAAGTTCTCGCGGCGACCGTCGCGCAGCCAGACTTCCCACCACACCTGCTCGTCAGCGGCCTGGGGGAAGAGGTCGTCGTGGTCGGTAAACAACGATCGTGCAGTCGCCAGCCTGACTGTCTCCATGCGGGAGACGAGCGGCTCGTTGCGCGGTCTGCCGCGGTCAGTGTCAACGTCTCGATACGCCTCGACTTTCCGCAAATAATAGGCTTGCGCGCTTTGCGGCAGGAACACCGACGCTGTGATGGGAGCACCGGGTTGAGTTGGCTCATGGACGGCGACCAGCTCCATGTGCTGGCGACGATCGGCCAACTGGTCGAGGGCCGCCCGTCCGGACATGGGCAGATCGATCTCGAGGTAAAAGCCAGGCGTGCCGACCGACAGCTGGGGGTCACGCGCCGCAATCTGCTGGCGTGCACTTTCGACCGCTTGTTCGATGGATTGCGTCAAGGCCGCAGCATGCGACGCCCGATCACGCGCCGGCAGCGGCGGTGCATGTATAAGTTGGTTGGGCCGCCGATAGGCTTCCCGAATGCCGTTGTTGCGAAGGTGGATATGGGCGCGGTCGCGCGGAAAATCGTCTGCCATTATGATCTGTGCTGTCGCTACTCAGACAGCGAAGCCTGCCGGCGTTCCTTCAGAGCGTCGATGAGCGCTTCCGAGGTGATCCGCTTCCCCCCCCGCAATATGATGGTTTTTGCAGCGTCGTCGGCCGCGCGGGTGATCTCGGCCTGCGACAGTCTCTCTGCCTGAGAGATCGCCTCGTTCCAGGCAAGCCCTCTGGTGTCGAAGCGGTCGAGTCGAGCCCGAAGCAGCGCCTCGATAATCGGCCGATCGGGCACGGCGTATTCGATGACATCGTCGAAACGGCGGAACAAAGCTCTGTCGAGCAGCTCGGGATGATTTGTTGCCGCAATAATCAGGCTGTGGCTGTCGTCTTGCTCGAGAAACTGCAGAAACGAATTCAGCACGCGCCGAATCTCGCCAACATCCTGGCGTTCGCCTCGACGCGCGCCGATGGCATCGAATTCGTCAAAGAAGTAGACGCCCCGCGTCGCCTGCATTGCATCAAAAACAAGCCGCAGCTTTCCGGCAGTCTCTCCCATGAACTTGGTGATCAAACCATCGAGGACGATCATGAAAAGGGGCAGATGAAGCTCCCCGGCCAATGCCGATGCGGTCATCGTCTTGCCTGATCCTGGCGGGCCGACCAGAAGCAGTTTGCGACGGGGAACAAGCCCGTGCTCGCGCAAGCTTGCTTGTTGGCGCTGCTCTCCCAGCACGCGGTGCAGGCGCGAGCGCAGACTGTCCGGCAAAATCATGTCCGTCAGTCGCAGGTCCGGATAGCGCACATGCAGGAGGCCTGCGAGTTCGCCCTTTGGCTGAAAAAGGGGAACCGGCCGACTGCTCTTGGCAATCCGGGCGTCCCTGCTCTTGGCTGCGTCGACCAGATCCTTGAGCTCCTGAGCAAGCTTGCCATGGCCTTGACGTGCCTCATGCGCAGCAAGCTGCATCGCGATAGAGAGGAAACGATCCTCGTCGCCGGCAATGTGGCTTTTAAGCAGCGTCACGATATGGCGGGCCGTGGTCATGGCTCTCTTCTGGGGTATCCGTTTACTTGGCGAAGCGCATGCAACCTAAACGCTTTCAACGGCGATTTGTAACGCGCAATGGTGTTTTTTCTCTTGTCGATGTTCGCCCGTGGCAACTTCAGCGGTGAACTGTTGCGCCGCGGTCATAGGCCAGCCGGAATAACGCCGGCCAGCAGACAACAGTCCGCATCTTCGAGCGCTCGAAGTCTGGCCACTCACGCAGCGTGTCGGGTCCGAACGCTCCAAAGCCGCCCCGCCTGGCAGGTCCATGCGACCGATTGCGGGCGTGCGGCCATAAGGTCTACGCGGGCTCGCATGGCTGCCCGCGCCGCTGGCTAAAAAGCTGTACACCATCTCACGAAACACCAGGTCCGCTCCTTTGCCGGCCGACGGTCCATGAAATCCCCTCCCCACTCACGACACCGGAGACCTCCTTGCCCACATGGCGCTCAAGCACCGGCCGCCATGGCACCAGCGTGAACTCGCGCGACTTTTCAACGACGGCATATTTTCCGCTGGCAAGCTCGACGGAGCGGCGGAGCGTACCCTCTACTCGTCCTCCGAATCGCGCTTCGGCATAGGGCAGGCCAAGTTCCTCCGACAGTTGGCCAGCAACACGGTTCAGTTCTCGCTGGCGCAGGATCGAAAGCATGTTGGCTCGATAGACGATCCCATCCTGTTCTTTATGCGCGAGGCCTTGCGCGATCAGCCACTGCCGCCGGCGAGCTTGCGCCTCTCTCACGTCGCGGCCGAAGCCGGATCCGTGCAAAGGCTCGGGTCTATCGGCAACCAGCTCCCGGTCGAGCCAGGTGGCGCCGTTGAAGCTGACCTGTCGCTCCAGCGCCATTGAGGAGAGCTTGTCGGCAACGACAGGCTCGGCCCTGGCCCGCTGGCCCTCATAATTCGCGACGCGATCGAGATGGTCCGGCGCGATGAGCCAGGTGCCGTTCGGCTCTCGCTCAACGCCGCCGGTCGCGCGGCGGAT
>NZ_RZRP01000324.1:0-6496 GCF_003997795.1 Mesorhizobium sp. M7A.F.Ca.US.005.03.2.1
GTTCTCACTGATAAGCCACCTCTACGACACGCGTCACGGATCGATCCGCATCTTCAGCCATGACATTCGCCGCGCGTCCGGCGAAGCACTCAGGCGGGTCGGCATCGTGTTCCAGGCACGCACGCTCGATCTCGACCTCAGCGTCTACCAGAATCTCTCCTACCATGCCTCGTTGCATGGCATTGGCGGACGCGAAGCTCGCCAGCGCATTGCCGCGCTGCTGGAAACGGTCGACATGCAGGGCCGCCAGCATGACAAGGCACGCAGCCTCTCCGGCGGTCAGATGCGGCGCATCGAAATCGCCAGGGCGCTGCTGCACCGACCTTCCCTGCTCCTGCTTGACGAGGCGACCGTCGGCCTGGATATCGAATCTCGTGCGGGCATCCTCGCCACCATCCGCAAGCTCGTCCAAGCAGAGGGCATCGGCGTGCTCTGGGCTACGCATCTGATCGACGAAGTCGAAGACGCCGACCATGTCGTCATACTGCGGCGGGGTGACCTGGTCGCCAGCGGCAAGGTGTCGGATGTGATCCGTGCGAACGGCGGAAGTTCGATTCGCGAAACCTTTTCGAAGCTCAGCCGCGTCGATGCGGCGGGCATGACGGAGACGTCGCCATGAGCGCTCCTGCGATGCCCGGAAAAGTCGCCGGCATCATGCCGGTGCGGTCCGAGCCATTCGGCCTGCGCCACTATCTCATTTGCCTGAAAGGCGTCGTCCTGCGCGAGTGCCTGCGCTTCCTGCACCAGCGCGAACGCTTCATTTCCTCGCTGGTCCGGCCGCTGGTCTGGCTGTTCATCTTCGCGGCCGGCTTTCGCCAGGTGCTTGGCGTGTCGATCATCCCGCCCTACAAGACCTATGTGCTCTACGAGGTCTATATCACGCCGGGCCTTTGCGGCATGATCCTGCTGTTTTCCGGCATGCAGTCTTCACTGTCGATGGTCTACGACCGCGAGATGGGCAACATGCGCATCCTGCTGGTCAGCCCGTTTCCGCGCTGGTTCCTGCTGGTGTCGAAGATGCTGGCCGGTGTGGCCGTATCGATCGTGCAGGTCTACGCGTTCCTGATCGTTGCCTGGTTGTGGGGCGTCAAAGCGCCGCCACTCGGCTATCTCTATGTTCTGCCGGCACTGTTCCTGTCGGGCATGATGCTTTGCGCGCTCGGCATGCTCTTGTCTTCGCTGATCAAGCAGCTTGAAAACTTCGCCGGCATCATGAACTTCGTCATCTTTCCCGGCTATTTCGCGTCTCCGGCGCTGTATCCCTTGTGGCGCATCCAGGAGGCGAGCCCCCTGCTCTACAAGATCTGCCTCTGCAACCCGTTCACCTATGCCGTCGAACTGATCCGTTTTGCCTTCTACGGGCAGATCGAATGGCTGTCGCTGGGCGTCGTCGCCGGCTGCACGCTGCTGTTCCTGGGCGGCGCCATCATCGCATACGACCCTTCGCGCGGTTTGGTGATCCGCAAACAGGACATGGGAGGAAACGCCTGATGGCGCGAATGAGACTTGTTCACACTCTGGTTCTGGTCACCACGCTTGCGTCGATGGAGGGCGCCGCCGCGGCAAACACCGATCCCGACTGGCCCTGCATGCAGCGTAAGGTGCCACAGCTCTCGCTTGGCCAGATCTGGAATGGGCCGGAGCTTCCGGCGACCGCGAAGGATTGGGCGAAGGATCCAGGCGTGTCGGCGCTTGTCGATGCTGTGGCGGCCCGGCGGACGCCGATTGCACAAGCCCAGAAGGAGATCAAGGATTTCGCGACTTCCCTACCGCCCGAGCAGGTCGCAACCAAAATGACGATGCTGGTGCAGGGAATGTTCGATCACATGGACGCCGAGCGTTCGCACGTGATCTCCGGCATCTCCCGCTATGCCCACAAACAGCTGGAAATGGCGGCACAGTTGCGCAAGGAAGCATCCGAAGTGGACGCGCTGCGCGCCAAGGCCGATGCGGATCCGGACGAAGTAGAACGGCGAACCGATCAACTGAATTTCGCGACGCGAATTTTCAACGAACGCGTCCAGTCGCTGACTTATGTCTGCGATGTGCCGACGATAATCGAGCAGCGGCTTTACCAGTTGTCGAAGACTGTCTCGGAAACGCTCATCGTGAAGAAATAGACCTTGGCCGCCTGTCTCACGACTCTCTGCCAGGCAGCACACGCCAGCGCTGCACGAAATAACCGGGATGCGTCTCGATCCACCTTGCCACCAGCGGCTGCGCCTGCATGAAGGCAGTCCCGGGATTCATCGCCAGACCGTCTACCATTTCCTCGCGTTGTTCGCAGGTCCGCGGTCCATCCGTCAGGCAGACCATCATAACGAGTGTGTAAAGCATTACCCCTTTTCCCCATCGAATTCCCGAACCCATACCCGGGAGAGTTCCGAACAGTCTGCAGGGGTTGCACATACAGATCGCTTACGGTGTGAAAGGACGTGGCCCCCGCTCTTTCGCACTGCAACATAACATATCGCTTATATAATACCAACGAGCGCGGGCGTTCTCCACCGGACTTTCATCCGTTGCGCTCGTGCAGTGTCATCCAGCCTTGTCTGGATACAGCTTTCCGAAAAGGGGCAGGTACATTGCGCCCTTGCGCATCAGGAAATCGTTGAATGTGGCCATCGCCGGCGAGATTGCGTGATCGGTTCGCATCACCGAGAACCATTGTCGGCGGATCGGCATGCCGACAACGTCGAGGATGACAAGCCGGCCTGCCTCGGTTTCCGCAGCGATGGTGTGAGCAGAGATGAAGGCGATGCCCAGACCAGCCATCACCGCCTGCTTGATCGTTTCGTTCGAGGCCATCTCGACACCGAGGTCGTCGATGCGCCCAGGCACGTCGCTCAGGAATATTTCCAACGAGATACGGGTTCCGGAGCCGGGCTCGCGAATAAGGAAATGCTCCTCGGCAATCCGCTCCTTGGAGATATCGCGCGCCGCCACCAAGGGATGGTCGGGCGGCGCGATGATGACCAGCGGGTGATCACCGAAGACCGAAGCACGCACCGGAACCTCTTTCGCCGGACGCCCCATCAGCGCGATATCGATGTCGTGGTTCCTGAGGTTGTCGATCGTCTGGGCACGATTGCCGATGGCAAGCCGCATGTCGATGTCGGGATGGTCCTTCATGAACGCAGCCATCAGCCGCGGCGCGAAATATTTGGCTGTGGAAACGACGCCGAGCCTCAAGCTGCCGGTGCGTACGCCCTTGATGGCATCCATCTTGTCTTCGAGCAAACCGAGATGCTCCTCGATAACCTGCGCTGTCTCGACGAAAGCCAGACCTGCGGCAGTGGGACGCATGCCGTCCGACGTTCGGTCGAACAGAGCCAGCTGGAATTCTTCCTCCACTTGTCGCAGTTGGATTGTCAGCGCTGGAGGAGACAGGCCTAACATCTTGGCTGCGCTGACAATTTTGCCGCACTTGATGATTGCCTGGACGGTCTTGAAATGCTTGAGCGTGAGGTTTCTCATGTCGCATACTAAATTGTTTTTACTGACTAGGTAAAGTTATTGAATTTTACTTATCGTGCGACGTTTGTTTCCATTCCTCCAGTCCAGCCGCTCCGAGGAGATGCGGCGGGAGGGGAGGTTACGATGCCAGCGGCAACGCTCGACGCTTTTCTGAACTCCTATCTCGGCCAGCCAGACGAATTCCGCTCGGCCGTTGTGACGACCGTTCGTCAGTTGACACAGGCCGCCATCAAGGTCCGCAACACCATCAACCAAGGGGTGCTCGGCGCCGCCTTTGCCGAGACCCGTGGCGCCAATGCCGACGGCGACGTCCAGAAGGATCTCGACGTCTTCTCCGACGACATCTTCCTCGACGCCATGCGCCGTGCGCCGGTGGCGCTTTACGCCTCCGAGGAGCTGGAGCAGCCAGTCCTGCTCGACAGGCAAGCGCCACTCGCCATTGCGATCGACCCGCTCGACGGCTCTTCCAACATCGACACCAACGTGTCGATCGGAACGATCTTCTCGCTCCTGACCGCAACTGGCGCGCCGGACGCTGATCCGGCCGCCTCTTTCTTGCAGGCGGGCGTGAACCAGCTAGGCGCCGGTTTCTTCATCTATGGGCCGCAGTTGGCACTCGTCCTGTCGCTCGGCAGCGGCACGCATGTCTTCGTCTTCTCGACAAGGCTCGGCACCTTCGTCCAGGCCTATGAAAGCCGGATCATTCCGCAACGCACTCAGGAGTTCGCCATCAACGCCGCCAACTACCGGCACTGGGACGAGGCTGTGCGGCTCTATGTCGACGACTGCCTGGAGGGCACCGAGGGACCGCGCGAGAAGGATTTCAACATGCGCTGGATCGCCTCTCTGGTCGCCGACTGTTACCGCATATTGATGCGCGGCGGCGTTTTTCTCTACCCCGGCGATCGGCGCAAGGGCTATGGTCAGGGACGGCTGCGCCTCGTCTACGAGGCCAACCCGATCGCCTATCTCATAGAGCAGGCTGGCGGTGCCGCCACCGACGCGATCACCCGCATCCTAGAAATCGAGCCGGAGAGCCTGCATCAGCGCGTGCCGATGATCTTCGGGTCGGCGCGGGAAGTCGCGCGCATCACGCGCTACCACACAGAGCCGAGCAACATCGGTGAGCGTGCGCCGCTGTTCAGCCGCCGCGGCCTGTTCAGAGCCTGAGCAGCACCATGTCAGCCAAGCACCCCATCATCACCATCACCGGGTCGTCGGGCGCCGGCACGACCTCGGTCAAGCGCATCTTCGAGCTGATTTTCCGGCGCGAGAACATCGAGGCCGCTTTCATCGAAGGCGACGCATTTCACCGCTACGACCGCGCGGCGATGAAGGCAAAGGTGGCCGAGGAGGAAAAGGCCGGCAACCCGAACTTCACCCATTTCAATGCCGCGGCCAACGAACTCGGAATTCTCGAAGAGGTGTTCGCGGAATATGGCCGCCGCGGAACCGGCAAGACCCGCACCTACATTCATGATGAGGAAGAGGAAAAGCAGCACGGCACGCCACCGGGAACCTTTACCGAATGGCGCGAATTCGCTCCCAGCGACCTGCTCTTCTACGAGGGGCTGCACGGCTGTGTCGTCACCGACACGATCAATCTGGCCAAGCATGCGGATCTCAAGATCGGCGTCGTGCCGGTCATCAATCTCGAATGGATCCAGAAGATCCATCGCGACCGTTCGACACGCGGCTATTCCACCGAGGCGGTGATGGACGTGATCCTGCGCCGGATGCCCGACTATGTCCGCTACATTGTCCCGCAATTCTCGCAGACCGCCATCAACTTCCAGCGCGTGCCGATCGTCGATACGTCCAACCCGTTCATCGCGCGCTGGATTCCGACACCCGACGAATCGATGCTGGTTATCCGCTTCGCCAATCCGCGCGGCATCGATTTTCCGTATCTGCTGTCGATGATCCACGACTCGTTCATGTCGCGGCCAAATTCCATCGTGGTGCCAGGCAACAAGCTCGATCTTGCCATGCAGCTGATCCTGACGCCGCTCATCCTGCAATTGGTTGAACGCAAGAGCCGTGTGTCGTGAGGAGGATGCAATGACCAGCCAAACAGCACTGAAGCCCGTCACCACAACCGCTCCCGTCTCGGAGCGCGACATGGCGAACGCCATTCGCGCGCTGGCGATGGACAGCGTCCAAAAGGCGAATTCGGGTCATCCTGGCATGCCGATGGGCATGGCCGATGTCGCAACGGTGCTGTTCAACCGCTTCATCAATATCGATCCGTCGAGACCGGACTGGCCCGACCGTGACCGTTTCGTGCTTTCAGCCGGCCACGGCTCGATGCTGCAATACGCACTGCATCATCTGCTCGGCTACGAAGACATGCAGGTCGAGGAATTGCAGCGATTTCGGCAGCTGGGCAGCCGCACCGCCGGACATCCGGAATACGGCCATGCGCTTGGCGTGGAGACCACCACCGGACCGCTTGGACAGGGCATTTCCACGGCGGTCGGCATGGCGCTGGCGGAACGCATGCTTGCCGCCCGCTACGGTGCCGATCTGGTCGATCATCATACCTATGTGATTGCGGGCGACGGCTGCCTTCAGGAGGGAATCAGTCACGAGGCGATAGACCTCGCTGGTCACCTGAAGCTTTCCCGCCTGATTGTCTTCTGGGACGACAATGCGATTTCCATTGACGGGCCGACCTCCCTCTCCACGTCGATGGACCAGCCGGCGCGCTTCAAGGCCGCCGGCTGGGATGTCCAAAGTGTCGCCGGGCACGACATGGCAGCAGTCGCCGCGGCAATCGAGGCGGCGCGACGGTCGGATCGGCCATCGCTGATTGCCTGCCGCACAGTGATCGGCATGGGTGCCCCCAATCTCGGCGGTTCGGAAAAGACGCACGGCGCACCGCTGGGTGAAGCAGAGATCGCCGCGACACGCGAAAACATCGGCTGGGCCCACGCGCCGTTCGAGGTGCCGGATGATATCCTTTTCGCCTGGCGCGAGATTGCCGGTCGCGGCGAAGCGATGCGGCGCGCCTGGGAGC
>NZ_RZRP01000325.1:0-6471 GCF_003997795.1 Mesorhizobium sp. M7A.F.Ca.US.005.03.2.1
CTGCTGGTCGTGCTGCTTGCGGTCAATCTCATCCTCAGCCCGGGACGATTCCAGCCGGGTTCCTGGGGGGCGCTGGTCGGATTGGCGGCGCCCTTGATCGGTGCTGCCATCGCCTCCACGCCTGTCATCCTCGCCGGGCGTGGCGGAATCGACATCTCGGTCGGGCCATTGATGGGCTTTGTCAACGCTTTGACGATCCAGGTGCTGTTCCTCGGCACCGGCATCTCGTCGCCCTTGGTGCTCGTTCCGGCGGCGTTGCTCGTCGGCGCGCTGGTGGGCGCGGCGAACGGCTTCCTGGCGACAATCGTGCGCATTCAGCCGATCGTCGCCACGCTCGGCACCTATCTGATCCTGACCGGCGTGACGCTGACAATCCTGCCGGCGCCGATCGGCCCAGCGCCGGCCTGGCTCAAGGCACTGTCCGGCCCGCTGTCGATGCTGCCGCTGGCGGCGATGCTCGTCGCCTGGTGGCTGGTGCGGCGCACGCCATACTACGACCAGCTTATGGCGGTCGGCAGCGACGACCGCGCCGCCTACACCGCCGGTGTCGATGTCACGCGCGTGCGCTTCATCGCCTATGTCATGACCGGCATCCTCGGCGGATGCGCCGGGCTGATGCTGACCGCGCTGATCGGCTCGGCTGATCCCAATATCGGGCCGACCTACACACTGATCGCCATCGCCGCCGTAGCACTTGGCGGCGTCAGCCTGGCCGGCGGCCGTGGTGGCGTGGCGGGTGCCGCCATCGGTGCCATCGACATCTTCCTGCTGCAGAGCGTGCTGACGACGTTCAACGTCTCGACCTTCGTGCTGCAGATCGCCTACGGCGCGATCCTGGTGCTGGCGGTGATGCTGACAGCGCTGCAGGAACGTCTTGCCATGGGGAGACGCTGACATGGTTTTGCGCCAAAACCTCTTCGCGACAACCAACGCCCGCGTCGTCGGCGCCTTCTGCGTCGCCGCCCTTCTGCACCTTGCCGGCACAATTCTCATTCCCGGCTACTCGGCGCCGTTTGCGATACGTGCCATGCTGGTGCTCGCCTCGCTGCTCGCCGTGGCCTCGATTGGCCAGACGCTGGTCGTCATCATGGGCGGCATTGACCTTTCGATCCCCTTCGTCATCGGCTTTGCCAATGTCGTGGCGGCGCAGCTTTATGGCGATGGCTGGAACTTTTTTCTCGTCTGCGGCCTGGTCGGCGCGCTGGCGCTCGTCATCGGCGGGCTGAACGGGCTGATCTCGCGCAGCCTCGACATCCAGCCGCTCATCGTCACGCTCGGAATCGGCATGGTCGTGCAAGGGCTGGTGCTGCTGTGGACAGCCGGCTTCCCGTCAGGCTCCGCGCCACAAGCGGTTTCCAGCTTCGTCTCGATCGGCGGATCGGCCGGCCCGCTGCCGGTGCCGTGGCTGGTGCCGAGCCTGGTCGTGCTGGCGGCGCTGGTCGTGCTGGTGCTGGAGCGGACGCCCTATGGCCGCCGGCTCTATGCGTTGGGCAGCAATCCGGGAGCGGCGCCGCTGGCGCTGATCGACCCGGTTCGCATGTGGGTCATCACCTATGCAGCAAGCGCCTTCTTCGCCGCTGTCGCGGGCGTGCTGCTGCTCGGCTTCACCGGCTCGGCCTATGGCGATGTCGGCCAGCCCTATCTGTTCCAGACCATCGCAGCGGTCGTCGTCGGCGGCGCAGCACTGGTCGGCGGCCGGGGCAGCTATCTCGGCACGATCGCCGGCGTGCTGGTGCTGACCGAGATCAACACGCTGCTCATCGGCCTCGGCTTCCAGCCCGCGGCGGTGCAGGCCGCGCTCGGCTTCGTCATCGTGCTGCTGGTTTCGCTCTATGGCCGCGAACGGCACGTCTCGGCAACCGTCTGAAAGGACCTGTCAGTCGAGCCGCCACAGCTTGCGGGCATTGCCGGACAACAGCCTGTCGCGCTCGTTAATGCTGCAGCCTGAGAGCAATGCATGGGTCGCCGCTACCCAGGTCGACAGGCCGCCGCCTAGCGTGCAGACCGGCCAGTCGCTGCCCCAGACGACGCGGTCCCAGCCGAATGAATTGATGGTGTGCTCGACGTACGGCCGCAACGTCTCGACCGTCCAGCTGCCGGCATCGGCATAGGCGACGACACCGGAAATCTTGGCCATGACATTCGGGCGCCGGGCGATCTCGCTCATATGCTCGCGCCATGGATGTTCCCTGTTGCCCTTGATGTCGGGCACGCCGCAATGGTCGAGGACGAACGTCACATCGGGTGCCAGGTCGGCAAGCACGATAGCCTTGGGAATCTGGTGCGGCAGCACGACGAGATCGAAGGTCAGGCCGGTGCCGCCAAGCCGCTTGATGCTGTCGCGGAACACCGCACCTTCCGAGAGCTCGTCGGGCGCGACATGAAGGACGCGGCGAAAGCCCTTTACGAACGGGTTTGCCCGCTGCCGTTCGAGATAGGCCGCGAAGTCTCCTTCCTCAGGACGGCAGGACGCGATCACCCCGGCCAGCATGCTGCCGGGCTGCCGTGACAGTCCTTCCACACGAGCCGTCTCGGCTTCGATGTCGGCCGGATCGACATCGACCTCCATATGCAGCACGCGCTCGACGCCGACACGCTGCGCCTCCGTCGCGTAGTCTTCATAAGAGAAATCGCGGTTGAGCGCCGGCACGCCGGCGAGCCAGGGATAGCGCAGGGCCGAGCGATCGATGAGGTGAAGATGGGTGTCGATGATCATGGCGAGGCTCCTCCCTCTGGCTTTTCAAATCATCTCACGAGAGAATTCTTCATTCAAATAAGAATTCACACCGATGAGCCGACTGCTGATCCAGCAAGGTGCGACAGCTTTTCACACGTTGCCAGCAACAGTTCGATTGTCCTGGTGATATCGGGTGCGGAAGGCGCGTTGACCACCGTGATGTAGGGAATCGACAGCGCGGCGATCGCCTTGCCGTCGGAACTGCGCACCGGGGCCGACAGGTTGAAGACGCCGGCTGTCTGCATCGAAGCCATCATCTCGTAGCCACGGTCGCGGATCTGGTCGAGACGGGTGAAGAACTCGCTCGATTGCGCCGTCTTGTCGGTGCTGCGGACGTGTTCGGAAATCATCATCTGGCGCTCTTCCGGTGAGCGGAAGGCGAGCAGCACATGTCCCGAGCCGGTGTCGAACAGACTGATATGGGAGCCGACCCGGATCGATATGCCCCAGTAGTTCGGTGCTTCCTGCTGACCGATGACGACGGCAGAACCGCGATCAAAAACAACGAGTTGGTTGGCCTGCTGCGATGTCTCGGCAAGTTCACGCATCAGCGGCGTGGCATAGGAGACCAGCCGCCGTACCGGCGCGTGCAACTGTGCCAGGCCGAACAGCTTGAGCGTCAGCGAATAGCGGTCGCCGTCGAGGCGCGTGACGTAGCCGCGCCGCACCAGCCGGTCGAGCATGCGATAGAATTCGTTGGGACTGCGGTCGAGTTTCTTGGCGATTTCGGCCTGGGTCAGGCCACCGTCGACGCCCGCCAGCAGTTCAAGGATATCGAGCCCCTTGTCGAGCGCCGGCGCGCGATAGCGCTCGTCTTCGCTGTCGTCCATGGGCTCATCCTCCAGTGAATTTCACCCTTCATATACGCAGGAACGTGCGCAGCGGAAACAAATTTCGCCTTGACGTCTCCATGAATGTTTTGTTTGTATATGAATGTAGCACTTCTTGTCATCAGACGAGTTGCGGTCGCCGGCCAAGGCGCACCCAGGGAGGATACCAATGAACAGACTGCTTTCCGGCGTCTCCGCCGGTGCATTGTTGCTTGCATTTGGTGCAGGCGCAGCCCTTGCCGGCGACCTGCCCGGCAAGTTCGAAGGCGTGACCGTCGACGTGAAGCTGATCGGCGGCCAGCAATATGAAAAGCTCTACGAACGGATCCCGGAATGGGAGAAGGCGACTGGCGCCAAGGTCAACATCCTGACCAAGAAGAACGGCTTCGATATCGACAAGGAGCTCAAGTCCGACATCGCCTCGGGCAGCACCAACTGGTGCGTCGGCTGGAACCATTCCTCCTTCGCGCCGCAATATACCGGCCTCTACACCGACCTCAGCAAGTTGCTGCCGAAGGAAGAGATCGACGCCTTCGTGCCGTCGACGATCAAGGCGGCAACCATCGACGGCAAGCTGGAGATGCTGCCGCGTGCGCAGTTCGACGTTTCGGCGCTCTACTACCAGAAGAGCCTGTACGAGAACGCCGACAACAAGACCAAGTTCAAGGCGAAATACGGCTATGACCTGGTGCCGCCGGACACCTGGAAGGAAGTCACCGACCAGGCCGAGTTCTTCGCCAACCCGCCCAATTTCTACGGCACCCAGTTCGCCGGCAAGGAAGAGGCGATCAACGGCCGCTTCTACGAGATGGTCGTCGCCGAGGGCGGCGAATATCTCGACAAGGACGGCAAGCCGGTCTTCAACTCCGAGGCCGGCATCCGGGCGCTCGACTGGTTCGTCAACCTCTACAAGGCCAAGGCCGTGCCGGCCGGCACCACCAACTATCTCTGGGACGATCTCGGCCAAGGCTTTGCGTCCGGCACTGTCGCCATCAACCTGGATTGGCCGGGCTGGGCCGGCTTCTTCAACGATCCGAAGTCGTCGAAGGTCGCCGGCAATGTCGGCGTCAAAGTCGCGCCGAAGGGTTCGTCCGGCAAGCGCACCGGCTGGTCCGGCTTCCATGGCTTCTCGGTGACCGAGAACTGCCCGAACAAGGAGGCCGCGGCTTCCCTGGTTTGGTGGCTGACCAACGAGGACAGCCAGAAGCTCGAGGCCGCCGCCGGTCCGCTGCCGACCCGCACCGCGGTCTGGGACTGGGACCTGAAGCAGGCCGAAAACGATCCTTACAAGAAGGAGGTTCTTACCGCTTTCCAGGAAGAGGCCAAGCACGCCTTCGCCGTGCCGCAGACGCCTGAATGGATCGAGATCTCGAACGCCGTCTATCCCGAGCTGCAGGCGGCGATCCTCGGCGACAAGACCTCGAAACAGGCACTGGATGAAGCCGCCGCCAAGGCGACACAAATCCTCCAGGACGCCGGCAAGCTCTAGCAACGGCTCCCAGGGCTGCCTCCCCCAATCAGCAATGGGGGAGGCGATCGCGTTGCGCGGGATGCCAGCGGTTTACGCTAACCCTTCGCGCCCAGCCAACGCACCGCCGTCCAAATACAAACACTCAAGGATTCTGATGAAGGGCTTCAAGCCATCCGCGCCATTCCTGCTGCTGCTTCCGGCCATGATCGTGCTGGCGGCGGTGGTGGTGGTGCCGCTGCTTCTGTCGCTCTATTCGAGCTTCACCCCGTTCCGCCTGACGCGGCCCGAAACGTTCTACGTCTTCATCGGCATCCGGAACTATCTTTCGATCCTGTCCAACACCGACTTCTGGTGGGCCTTCGGTCGCACGGTTCTGCTGCTGACCATCGCGCTCAATCTCGAAATGCTGCTCGGGCTCGGCCTCGCCATGCTCGTCGAGAAGGCGACGCGCGGCCAGCGCATCCTGCGCACGCTGATGATGTTTCCGATGATGTTCTCGCCGATCCTGGTCGGCTTCCAATTCAAGTTCATGTTCAACGACAATATCGGCCTGGTGAACAATGCGCTGCAGTCGCTCGGCATCACGCGAGACGCCATACCGTGGCTGATCGAGGGCCATCTCGCCTTCATCGCCATCTCGATCGCCGAGATCTGGTCGTCGACGGCGATCTTCGCCATCCTGATCCTCGCCGGCCTGCTCGCCATGCCCAAGGAGCCGATCGAGGCGGCGCGGGTCGACGGCTGCACGCCGTGGCAGACATTCCGCTATGTGACGTGGCCATTCGTCATGCCCTTCGCCTACATCGCCATGACCATCCGTTCGCTCGACGTGGCGCGCGCCTATGACATCGTCAAGATCATGACCGATGGCGGACCGGCGGGCCGCACCGAACTGCTATGGACCTTGGTGGCCCGCACCGCCTACAGCGACGGGCGCATGGGCATGGCCAACGCCATGGCCTATTTTTCGATCCTGCTGTCGATCGCCTTCACCGTCTACTTCTTCAACAAGCTCGCCGCGGCGCGCACGCAGATCGGTGCGGAGTGGTGAAGATGGACGAGAATTCTTCCGCCCGCCTGAAGCGCCGGCTGCTCGGCATCGTCTATCGCATCGGCCTGTTCCTGGCGATGCTGACCATCTGCCTGCCGGGCCTGTGGATCGTGCTGTCGTCGCTGCGGCCGACGGTCGAGATCATGGCAAAGCCACCGGTGTGGATCCCACAGGAGATTTCGTTCGACGCCTATGTCGCGATGTTCTCAGGCATCGGCAAGGGCGGCATCCCGGTGATTGAATATTTCCGCAACTCGCTGATCATCTCGGTGACCTCGACGGTGATTGCGGTGGCCATCGGCATGGCAGGCGGCTATGCGTTCGCCCGCTATCGTTTTCGCGGTAAATCGAGCGTCTTCCTCGGCCTGATGCTGACGCGCAC
>NZ_RZRP01000326.1:0-6468 GCF_003997795.1 Mesorhizobium sp. M7A.F.Ca.US.005.03.2.1
TATAGGCGGAGTTCTTCTCGGTGAAATCGTCGAAACGATGGGCAAGCTCGGGATTGAGCAGGCCGTCGACCGGCAGCGGAATGTCGACCGTCTCGTTGAGTTTGCCGTTCCTGTCGACAAGCTGGCGGATCATCGCGTCGGAAGAATCCTCCACCGTCACCATGTAGACCAGAGGCAGGTTGGCGCTGCCGTCGAACGTCGCCCAATGGACGAGATAATAGGGCCGTCCCGTCTTCGGATTGACCGAGACCTTGGCGGTTTGCGCCAGCGTGAAGGGACCGAACGTGTTCTCGCTTTTCACGTCCTCGAGATAGAGCCGCTCGGCCATCGACTTCTGCAGCGCCTCGGGGAATTCCTTGTGGCGCAGGATGAAGTCGGCCATTTCCTCGCGCAATTCGCCGGCGAGCGGGATGTTGGCAAGCCGCGCGTCGGCCTGGCGGCGGTCGTTTTCCAGTTCGAGCAGGTTCTGGAACACCGGGAATCCGCTTTCGGCCCGCGAAATGCGGAACGTGTCCATGAAGCCCAGCCGGTTGCGCCAGCAGGAAAACGACTTGTCGAGCCGGGCGATGTATTCGGCGACGATCTTGGCGACGATGCCGTGCCGGTAAAGCGGCGAGCGATCGTCGCGCATGAACACTTCAAGGCCGCTCAGCGCGGCCGTGATGGCGGAGAAATATCGTGCCGCCGCTTCGTTTTCGGGGGTCATGCCTGTGCGCTCGCGGGCAGTCCTGTCACTCTAAGACTGCACGTAGTTTGCCGAATTGTGCTTCTTCAGCACCTCGTCGAAGCGGCGGGCAAAGGCATCGTCGGCCAGCTTCTTGCGGCGCTGGATGTCGGCGGTGGCGACCATGTTCTTCTCGTGCATCTCGAGTAGGTCGCCGATGTGTTTTTGCGAAGCAGCACCGATGCCGGCCATGGTTTCCTCGGCGGTGTTGTCGACCTGGCTGCCCAGCGTGTTGATCTTGTGGGCGACGTCCTGCTGGGCGGCGGTCTTCAGCGAATCTTCCAGCGCCTTGTAGAGCACGATGCGCTGCTCGGTATCGATGGTCAGCTTGTTGATCAGCGTCGATTGCGCGGCGATCTGGTTGTTGAGCGAATCGACGAAGGTCTGGAACATCGAGGTGTAGCGCTCGAGCGTCTGGCTCTCGGCCAGCAGCTCCTGCTCCTTGGCCTGCTTTTCGTTGTATTCCGTCGCCAGCTTGGAGCGTTCGCCTTCGAGCTGCGTGCGGTCCTTCTGACTGGTCGAAGCGGCGATCTTGTTTTCGATGTCGAGCAGCATCGGGTTGAGCTCCTCGATGCGCTTCTGCACGGCTTCGAGGTTGGTCATGGTGGTCTTGCGGCGCTCGATCACCTGCGACAGGCTGGTTTCCGAGGTCTTGTAGCGCTGGTCGAGGACCTCTTTCTGCGCCTTCAATATGCCGACGATGGTGTCGGATTTGACCAGCAATTCCTGCAGGTTGCCCGCCAGCGACATGTTGCGGACGCGGTCGGTGCGCATGCGCTGCTTGCTCTGGCTGGAGAAGATACCGATGAATTTTTCCCAGCCGGTGTAGTTCTTCATGCTCTCGAACTCGGAGCCGAAGACGTTGGTGGCGTCCTCCAGGCCGATGATCAGGTCGGCAATGTTGCCTTCCATCACCTTTTGCTGCTTCAGCACATCCTCGATGCGGGCGTTCTCGAGGTCGAAATTGGCGTCGCCGATCTTCTTGTCCGATGTGGCGAGCGTATCAAGCATGGTGCCGGACTGCTCGATCTTGGAGCGCATGTCCTGCACGACCTGCTTGGTCTTGGCAATTTCGGCGTCGAAATTCTGCAATGTCGCCATTGGGGCCTCCCGCTTCGGCATGACGTCGCTGGTCGCGAACAGCGGCGAATATATGTGGGGCATCGGGGGATTGAAAGACGTGAAGACAAGGGCGGCGTGAAAACAAAAGAATCCATCAGGGTCTTGAAAACCAGTGAAGGCGGGGGCCTGGCGTGATTAGCTTGCCTGCCAGCCGTAGTTCAGCTGTCATTGAACTTTCATGCGGCAAGCCGATGGCGCACGGATGCCTTTGTATTCGGCAAATCACTGAAGCAATCGCGGCCGCGATATGCAAGGGGAAAGCCGGTTTTACAGAGCTGACGAACAGCGGATCAAGGCTTGGGATCGGCCTTCAGATAGGCGATGACATTGGCGATGTCGTCGTCATTGGTCAGGCCGCCGAAGGCCATCTTGTTGCCCGGCACCTTCAGCTTTGGGGCCTTGAGATACTCGGCGAGATTGGCTTCATCCCAGACCAGGCCGGCGGCGCCAGCACTCTTCATCGCCTCGGAATAGTGGCCAAGAAAGCTCTCGGCGCTGCCGGCGGTGCGGCCAACGACGCCCAACAGATGCGGACCGACCTTGTCGCGGTCGGTGGCTGCGTCATGGCAGGCCATGCATCGGTTGAAGACCTTCTTGCCCAGGGCAGGATCACCGCCGGCATGGGCTACGAGCGAGCTGGCAAGGAGAAGGATACTGGCGAACGAAGCGGCTCGAAGCATGGCTGACCCCGGGGAGCTCTGGCTGGCTGCGTTATAGTACCGAGGCCTTAAGAAACGCTGCATAGGGCCGGGGTCAAGGCCGCCGACCGTCAGCCCTTGATAAAGCCGATGAAGTCGTCTGGCGCGGCGCGGCCCATCTCTTCCTCCCAGTGGCGGCGGCAGAGCGAGACATAGACGTCCTTGCCGATCGCCACCTGCTCGCCCTGGCGCGCCACCTTGCCATCGGGGCCGAGGCGCACGACCATCGTCGCCTTGCGGCCGCATCGGCAGATGGTGCGCACTTCGCGCAAATCGTCGGCGATGGCCAGCAGCGCGCGCGAGCCGGGAAACAGCTTGCCCTGGAAATCGGTGCGCAGGCCGTAGCACATGACCGGGATGTTCAGCCGGTCGGCGATGCGGGCGAGCTGCCAGACCTGCTCTTCCTCGAGGAACTGCGCCTCGTCGACGAAGACGCAATGCACCGACGTATGCGCGTGATGAGCGGCGACGCGGGCGAACAGATCGTCGCCGTCGCGAAACATCTCGGCTTCCGTCTCCAGGCCTATGCGCGACGAGATCAGGCCTGTATCGCCCTTGCGGTAGTGGCCGGCGACGAACAGCATCGTGCCCATGCCGCGCTCGCGGTAATTGTAAGAGGCCTGCAAGAGCATCGTCGTCTTGCCGGCGTTCATCGTCGCGTAGTGGAAGTAAAGCTTGGCCATGCCGCTCTTTTAAGCCGACTTGGCCTGACACGGGGAGGGGCCAGAGCGGCATTCCCCTGAAAAAGCCGGCTGGCCAGACAAAAGCGCCTGATGTGTCGCTGATTGGCCAGCCCGCGCCGTTGATCGTGATTGTCTTAATGCTTGAAACCACACCAGAATGGTGTTTGGCTGACGAAACAAGGCGGGCATAGAAACCGTAGCTACGCTTCGCCAAAGAATCACAATGGGAGACTGTCTATGTCGCGTATGAACTCTTTCGTCGCCGGCCTCGGCCTGGCGGCTTTTTTGTCAACCAGCGCTGCCTACGCCGGTGATCCGGCAAGCTGCAAGGCGGTGCGCCTTTCCGACGTCGGCTGGACCGACATCCAGGCGACGACCGGCGTCGCCTCCGTGCTGCTGACCGCGCTCGGCTATGAGCCGCAAACGATCCAGCTGTCGGTGCCGGTGACCATGGCGTCGCTGAAGAACAAGGATCTCGACGTGTTCCTCGGCAACTGGATGCCGTCGATGACCAACGACATCAAGGACTATACAGCCGACGGTTCGGTCGAGACGATCAGCACCAACCTGACCGGCGCCGGCTACGGCATCGTCGTGCCGACCTATGTCGCCGACGCCGGCGTCAAATCGCTGACCGATATCGGCAAGTTCAAGGACAAGTTCAACGGCAAGATCTATGGCATCGAGGCCGGCAATGACGGCAACCGCATCATCCTCGACATGATCAAGAACCCGAAGGACAATCTCGAAGGCTTCGAGCTGGTCGAATCCTCGGAAGCCGGCATGCTGACGCAGGCCGAGCAGTCGATGAAGAACAATGAATGGATCGCCTTCCTCGGCTGGACGCCGCATCCGGTGATGGGCGCCATGAAGATCACCTATCTCGACGGCATGGGCGACAGCGGCTTCGGCGCCGCCACCGTCTACACCAATGTGCGCAAGGGCTACACCACCGAATGCCCGAACGCCGGCAAGTTCATCGCCAACCTGAAGTTCAACCTGGACATGGAAGGCGAGATGATGGACGCGATCCTCAAGGGCGGCGACGCCAATACGGTTGCAACCGACTGGCTGAAGAAGCACCCGGATGCCGTTGCCCCGTGGATAGCCGGCGTGACTACCTTCGACGGCGGTGACGCTGCCGCCGCCATCAAGACCGCGCTCGGAAGCTGAGCCGACTGAATTCGGCAAAGCCGAACCAGGAAGGGCAGCCATCTTAGAAAAGGCTGCCCTTTTTCATATCCTGTGACAAGATGACGACGGTCGAGGCCGAGGGGCAGGGCTGTCTCCTGCACGAGAGGGGCGATATGGATCCGATTTCGAAATTCATGGTCGATCACAAGATTCCGATCGGCGCCTGGGGAAAGGCCTTCTTCGGTTTCCTCACCGACAATTTCGACACTGTGTTCAGGGCCTTTTCGAATGGCCTCAATTTCCTGCTGGATGGGCTGGTCGGCATCCTCTTGATGGTGCCGCCGGTGCTGCTGGCGCTGATCATCGCTGTTATCGCCTGGCTGCTGCAACGCTCGCGGCCACTTGCCATCGGCGTCTTTCTCGGCCTGATCTTCATCATCAACCAGAACCTTTGGAAGCAGACGGTGCAGACGCTGGTGCTGGTCGTCGCGGCCGCTGCCATGGCCATGGCCATCGGCGTGCCGCTCGGCATCTGGGCAGCGCACAAGCCGATGGTCTACCGCGTCATGCTGCCGGTGCTCGACCTGATGCAGACGCTGCCGACCTTCGTCTACCTGATCCCGGTGCTGACGCTGTTCGGCCTCGGCAACGCGCCCGGCCTCATCGTCACCATCATCTTCGTCATCCCGACCGCGGTCCGGCTCACGCATCTGGGCGTCGTCTCGGTGCCGAAGTCGATCGTCGAGGCCGGCGAGGCTTTCGGCGCCACCAAGAGCCAGCTGCTGTGGAAGGTGGAACTGCCGTCGGCACTGCCCACCATCATGGCCGGCCTGACGCAATCGATCATGCTGTCGCTGTCGATGGTGGTGTTTGCCGCACTGATCGGCGCCGGCGGGCTCGGCACCGAGATCAACCGGGCGCTCGGCTCGCGCCGCATCGACCTCGGGCTTGAGGCGGGGCTTGCCATCGTCGTTTTGGCCATCGTGCTCGACCGGATGACCCGCATCGCCGTTGGAGGCAAGAAATGACCGTCGCCGTCGATTTCAGGAACGTCGATATCGTCTTCGGCGCCGACCCGGCCGGATCGCTGAAGATGATCGACGCCGGCGCCAGCCGCGCCGAGATCCTCGAAAAGACCGGCAATGTACTGGGCTGCGCCGGCGCCAGCCTGACCGTGAACGAGGGCGAGATCTCCGTTCTGATGGGCCTCTCCGGTTCGGGCAAGTCGACATTGCTGCGGGCGGTCAACCGGCTCAACGTGGTGTCGCGCGGCCAGGTGCTGGTCAAGGATGGCGACAAGACCGTCGATGTCGTCACCTGCGACGAGGCGACCTTGCGGCGCCTGCGCCAGAAACAGGTGGCGATGGTGTTCCAGCAGTTCGGCCTTTTGCCATGGCGCACGGTGGAGGAGAATGTCGGTCTCGGCCTCGAACTCGCCGGCGTCCCGGAAGCCGAGCGCAAGGAGCGCGTGCAACGCCAGCTCAAGCTGGTCAATCTCGACCAGTGGTCGAAGAAATACGCGCATGAGCTTTCGGGCGGCATGCAGCAGCGCGTCGGCCTGGCGCGGGCCTTCGCCACCGAGGCGCCGATCCTGTTGATGGATGAGCCGTTCTCGGCGCTCGACCCGCTCATCCGCACCAAGCTGCAGGACGAATTGCTGCAGCTGCAGGCTGAATTGAAGAAGACCATCATCTTCGTCAGCCACGACCTCGAGGAGGCGCTGAAGATCGGCTCCCACATCACCATCATGGAGGGTGGGCGCATCGTGCAAACCGGCGCGCCCGAAGACATCGTGCTGCGGCCCGCCAACGACTATGTCCGAGACTTCATCGCCAATGTGAACCCGCTGTCGGTGCTGACCGCCTGGAACGTGATGCGCGACCGTCGCGATCTGGAGCACGGCAAGGACGGCTGGGTCTGGCTCGACCGCCGCAAGACGACGCGCTTCAAGATCGACGATCACGGGCTGGTGGCGGCGGCCGAACGCGACGGCAAGCCGGCGGTCTGGGTGTCGTGCGCCGACGTCGAAGGCCAATCCGAGGAAGCCGCGCAAGTGTTCTGGGCCAACCCGGGCACCTCGCTGAAAACCGTCATGCTGGCCATGCAG
>NZ_RZRP01000327.1:0-6457 GCF_003997795.1 Mesorhizobium sp. M7A.F.Ca.US.005.03.2.1
TCGGGCAACATCCGATGCTGGCGATCATCATCATCGTCGCCTGGCAGTGGCTGCCCTTCGCGACGCTCATTCTTCTGACCGCGCTGCAGTCGCTCGACGGCGAGCAGAAGGAAGCCGCCGAGATGGACGGCGCCGGGTTCATCAGCCGCTTCATCTATCTGACGCTGCCGCACATGTCGCGCGCCATCACGGTCGTCATCCTGATCCAGACGATCTTCCTTCTCTCGGTCTATGCCGAGATCCTCGTCACCACCAATGGCGGCCCGGGATATGCCTCCACCAACCTGCCCTTCCTCGTCTACCAGAAGGCGTTGCTGGAGTTCAAAATCGGCCAGGCATCCGCCGGCGGTGTGATCGCCGTCATTCTCGCCAATATCGTTGCCTTCTTCGCCATGCGCGCCGTCGGCAAGAACCTGGACAAGTAAGGGAGGCTACGATGGCACGCTCAGTCACCACCCGGCACAAGACGATCGCGACGGTTGCCGCCTGGATCGTCGCCCTGCTGATCTTCTTCCCGATCCTCTACACGATCATCACCTCGTTCAAGTCGGAGCAGGAAGCCATCCAGGGCTTCAGCATCATCCCGTCGGGAACGTTCGAGAGCTATACCGAGGTCCAGGCACAGAGCGGCTACTTCAAGTTCTTCTTCAACTCGGTGCTGCTCTCGGTCGGCTCGACCATCCTGGCCCTGCTGGTCGCCATACCCGCGGCATGGTCGATGGCCTTCTCGCCGACCAAGCGGACCAAGGACATCTTGATGTGGATGCTGTCCACCAAGATGATGCCGGCGGTCGCGGTGCTGTTCCCGATCTACCTGATCTTCCGCGACACAGGCCTGCTCGACAGCCGCATCGGCCTCATGATCATGCTGATGCTGATCAACCTGCCGATCGTGGTGTGGATGCTCTACACCTATTTCCGCGAAATCCCTGGCGAGATCCTGGAAGCGGCGCGCATGGACGGCGCATCGCTGTGGAACGAGATCGTCTATGTGCTGACGCCGATGGCGGTGCCGGGCATCGCCTCGACAATGCTGCTCAACATCATCCTGGCCTGGAACGAGGCGTTCTGGACGATCCGGCTGACGACGACGGAAGCCGCACCCCTGACCGCCTTCATCAGCTCGTTCTCAAGCCCGCAAGGCCTGTTCTGGGCGAAGCTTTCGGCCGCCTCGACGCTGGCCATCGCGCCGATCCTGATCATGGGCTGGTTCAGCCAGAAGCAGCTGGTGCGCGGCCTGACATTTGGTGCGGTGAAATAACGGAATTGCCCGAAGCAATCGGCAGAAATAACCCCTCGGGGAGGAAACCATGGGAAACATCACGCTCAAGAACGTCTCGAAATCCTTCGGAGCGACGTCCATCATCCCCGGTCTCGACCTGGTGATCGAGAATGGCGAGTTCGTCGTCTTTGTCGGCCCGTCGGGTTGCGGCAAGTCAACGCTGCTGCGCCTGATCGCCGGGCTCGAGGACACCAGCGGCGGCTCCATCAACATCGACGGCCGCGACGTCACCGGCGAGGCACCGGCCAAGCGCAAGCTCGCCATGGTGTTCCAGTCTTACGCGCTCTATCCGCACATGACGGTGGCCAAGAACATCGGCTTCCCGCTGAAGATGGCCGGTGAGGACAAGGCGACCATCGACAAGAAGGTGGGAGACGCGGCGCGCGTGCTCAACCTGACCAACTATCTCGAACGCCGGCCCGGCCAGCTTTCAGGCGGCCAGCGCCAGCGCGTCGCGATCGGCCGCGCCATCGTGCGTCAGCCGACCGCCTTCCTGTTCGACGAACCGCTGTCCAATCTCGATGCGGCACTGCGCGGCACCATGCGGCTGGAGATCAGCGAGCTGCACCATCAGCTCAAGACCACCATGATCTACGTTACCCACGATCAGGTCGAAGCGATGACCATGGCCGACAAGATCGTCGTGCTGAACGCCGGCAACATCGAGCAGGTCGGCTCGCCGATGGAGCTCTACAAGACGCCGAAGAACCTGTTCGTCGCCAGCTTTATCGGCTCGCCGAAGATGAACCTGATCGAGGGCGCGCCGGCTGCCAAAAACGGCGCCAAGACCATCGGCATCCGTCCCGAACACCTGGAGATCTCGACCACGGCGGGCGAATGGAAGGCGGTCGTCGGCGTCGCCGAGCATCTCGGCTCCGACACCTTCCTGCACGTCCAGGCCGACGGCGTCGGTCCGCTGACCGTGCGCGCCGACGGCGAACTCGGCGTCCATCACGGCGACACCATTTACCTGACACCAGACAAGGCCAAGCTGCATCGCTTTGGCGCCGACGGAAAGGCAATCTGAACATGCGACTGGCCGGCAAATCCGCGCTGATCACGGGTTCGGCCCGCGGCATCGGCAGAGCCTTCGCCGAAGCCTATGCCGGCGAAGGCGCAACCGTCGCCATCGCCGACATCAATCTCGAGGCGGCGCAGAAGACGGCCGCAGAGATTGGCGGCAAGGCCTATGCGGTCAAGCTCGACGTCACCGACCTCGCCTCGATCGAGGCGGCGGTGAAAGCCGTCGAGACGAAGACCGGTGGCCTCGATATCCTGATCAACAACGCCGCCCTGTTCGACCTGGCGCCGATCGTCGAAATCACCAGGGCAAGCTACGACAAGTTGTTTTCCGTCAATGTCGCCGGCACGCTGTTCATGCTGCAGGCAGCCGCCCGCTCGATGATCGCGCGAGGCAAGGGCGGCAGGATCATCAACATGGCGAGCCAGGCCGGACGGCGCGGCGAGGCGCTGGTCGGCGTCTATTGCGCCACCAAGGCCGCCGTCATCTCGCTGACCCAGTCGGCGGGGCTCGACCTGATCAAGCACCGCATCAACGTCAACGCGATTGCCCCTGGCGTCGTCGACGGCGAGCACTGGGATCACGTCGATTCGCTGTTCGCCAAATATGAGAACCGGCCGAGGGGCGAGAAGAAGAAGCTGGTTGGCGAGGCGGTGCCGTATGGCCGCATGGGCACGGCGCAGGACCTCACCGGCATGGCTGTGTTTCTCGCCAGCAGCGACGCCGAATACATCGTCGCCCAGACCTACAATGTCGATGGCGGCCAGTGGATGAGTTGAGGGCGGGGGACGGCCTCTGCTCCTCGTCCCTCCGCGGGGAGCAGAGGCCGACTTCAGCGGGCGCGTAGCAAGTGCCACCCCTTATCCTCTCCCCGACGGGGAGAGGAGCGTAACGAAGGCCGAAACCCGGCCAAAGGGTAAAACAGATGACCGTGAAACTCTCGTCCTCTAACCTCTCCAAGCTGCCCGCCAACGTCGCAGGTCCGAAGTATGACCGCGCGACGCTGAAGGCCGGCATCGTGCATTTCGGCGTCGGCAATTTCCACCGCTCGCATCAGGCCGTCTATCTCGACGATCTGTTCAATGCGGGCATCGGCCATGACTGGGCGCTGATCGGTGCCGGCGTGTTCGACGGTGAAAAGATCGGCCGCGGCAAACTGGAAGAGCAGGACTGGCTGACCACGGTGGTCGAGCAGGACTCTGGCCATATGAATGCCCGCGTCACCGGCGCGATGATCGACTTCCTGATGCCTGGCGATGCGGCCGGTGTCATCAAACGGCTTGCCGACCCGGCGATCAAGATCGTTTCGCTGACCATCACCGAAGGCGGCTACTTTATCGATCCGGCTTCCGGCGTGTTCAACCCGATCCATCCCGACATCGTCGCCGACGCGCAGGCCGGCGCCACGCCGAAGACGGTGTTCGGCATCATTCTTGCCGGGCTGATGCGCCGCCGCGATGAAGGCACCGTGCCGTTCACCGTCATGTCGTGCGACAACATTCCCCACAACGGCCATGTCACCTCGGATGGCGTCATCGGCCTGGCCCGTTTGATCGACGAGGATCTGGCGAACTGGGTCAGCGAGCATGTCGCCTTTCCGAACGGCATGGTCGATCGCATCACGCCGGCCACCACCGACCGCGAGCGCGGCATCCTGGCCAAGGATTTCGGCCTCGAGGACAACTGGCCGGTGTTCTGCGAGCCGTTCCGGCAGTGGGTGCTGGAGGACCATTTCACCGATGGCCGGCCGCCGCTGGAAAAGGTCGGCGTGCAGTTCGTCAAAGACGTTGCGCCTTATGAACTGATGAAAATCCGCATCCTCAATGGCGGCCATGCAGCGATCGCCTATCCGGCCGGCCTGATGGACATCCATTTCGTGCATGAGGCGATGCAGGAGCCGCTGGTGAGCGGTTTTCTGGCCAAGCTCGAACGGGACGAAATCATCCCGACGGTGCCGCCGGTGCCGGACACGGTTCTGGAAGACTATTACCAGCTCATCGAGAGCCGCTTCTCCAACCCGAAGATCGGCGACACGGTGCGCCGGCTCTGCCTCGACGGCTCCAACCGCCAGCCGAAGTTCATCATCCCGACCATCGCCGACCGGCTGAAGGCTGGGAAAAGCGTCGCCGGCCTGGCGCTGGAATCGGCATTGTGGTGCCGCTATTGCTTCGGCACGACGGACAGCGGCGCCGTCATCGAGCCCAACGACCCGAGTTGGGACCGGCTGCAGGCGACGGCAAAGGCAGCAAAGGACGCTCCCGCCGCCTGGCTCGCCATGGAGGACATCTATGGCGATGTCGGCCGCGCAACGGCGTTTGTCGAGGCCTTTGCCCATGCGCTCAACGTGCTGTGGGCGAATGGCGCGCGCGCCACGCTGACGCGCTACCTCGCCGGCAAGCTCTGAGAGCCATTCTCGGCCATGACGCCTGAACTGGTCATTTTCGACTGCGATGGCGTGCTGGTCGACAGCGAGGCGCTCTCCGTCTCGGCGCTGCTCGGCATGGTCAGGCTTGCCGGCGGCAGCGTCAGTGAGGATGCCGCCTACGAGCATTTCCTCGGCAAGAGCATGAAAAGCGTGCGCGAGATCCTCGGCCGCGACTTCGGGCTCGATATTACCGACCTGCACCTGACCGAGATGCGCGTCGAATTGATGCGCAAATTCCGCGAGGAGCTGAAGCCGATCGCCGGTGTCAAGAAGATGCTGCCGAAGCTTGAGCTGCCGTTCTGTGTCGCGTCCTCGGGCACGCTCGACCGCATCCGCTACGCGCTCGACGTCACCGGATTGCTTGGGCTGATGGAACCGCACCTGTTCAGTGCCACCATGGTGGCCAAGGGAAAGCCCGCGCCGGACCTGTTCCTGCATGCTGCCGCCAGCATGCGGGCCCATCCACGCAAATGCCTCGTCATCGAGGACAGCCCGGCCGGCATCATTGCCGCGCGGGCGGCGGGGATGCGCGTGTTTGCCTTCACCGGCGGCTCGCACGCCGGCAACCCGACCTTGAAAGCGCGGCTTGCGTCGAGTGAACCGGACTTTATATTCGCTGACATGCTGCAATTGCCCGATCTGATTGCAGGCCTGGGAGCGAGAGACAGAGCATCTTGACGAAACAGTTCGTTTGCGCGGTCGATGTCGGCACCGGGAGCGCTCGCGCGGGCATTCTCGACACCAACGGCACCTTGCTCGGCCGCGCCGAGCGGCCGATCGCCATGAACCAGCCGAAGCCCGATCACGCCGAACATGATTCGCGCGATATCTGGTCGGCCGTCTGCGCCGCCGTGCGCGCTGCCCGCGAAAAGGCCGGCATAGCTGCCGAGGAGGTCGTCGGCATCTCCTTCGATGCCACCTGTTCGCTGGTGGTGCGCGACCGGCAAGGCGGCCAGCTCAGCATCTCGACCACGGGCGACAAGCGCTGGGACACCATCGTCTGGCTCGACCACCGCGCCATCGCGGAGGCCGACGAATGCACGGCAAGCGGCCATGCCGTGCTGAATTACGTCGGTGGCGTCATGTCGCCGGAAATGGCGACACCGAAGCTGATGTGGCTGAAGCGCAATTTGCCGGAGACCTGGAATGAAGCCGGCTATTTATTCGATCTCACCGATTTCCTGACCTGGCAAGCGACAGGTTCGCTGGCCCGCTCGCAATGCACGCTGACCGCCAAATGGACCTATCTGGCGCATGAAGAGGCCGGCTGGCGGCGCGACTTCTTTGCGCTCGTCGGCCTCGGCGATCTTTTCGAGCACGGCAATTTGCCGGAAAAGGCCAGTCCGGTCGGCGCTTATATTGGCCAACTGACCGCCCAGGCAGCGGCCGAGCTTGGGCTGAGCGAGAAATGCCGGGTCGGCGCCGGCGTCATCGATGCCTATGCCGGTGCGCTTGGCGTGCTCGGCGGCTTTGCCGGCGACCAACAGGACATCGGCCGGCATTTGGCGCTGATCGCCGGCACGTCGAGCTGCGTCATGGCGATGTCACCGGATCCGCAGCCCTTCGCCGGCGTCTGGGGTCCCTATTACGGCGCGGCGCTGCCCAGGCTGTGGCTGTCGGAAGGCGGCCAGTCGGCGACCGGCGCCCTGCTCGACCACATCATCCGCTGGCACGGCGCCGGCGGCGAGCCGGATGCCGCCATGCATGCGAAGATCGCCAGGCGTGTCAC
>NZ_RZRP01000328.1:0-6440 GCF_003997795.1 Mesorhizobium sp. M7A.F.Ca.US.005.03.2.1
GCCCAACCTCTATTCGCTGTCCGCCGCGGGCCTCAACTGATGAAGGCTCGCAGCACATTCGCAACCGCCATTGTCCTGTCGCTGCTTGCGGCCGCCGTGCCGGCGAAGGCACAGGTCCCGCTGACCGAAGGCATCCAGATCGGTCTCTCCACCGACAACGTCTCGATCACCGCCGGTTTTTCCGGGGCCGATCTGACCATCTTCGGTTCGCTGGAGAACCCGGATCCACTCGTCGCGCGCCAGGGCCGCTACGACGTCATCGTCGTGCTCGAAGGTCCGCCCAAACCGGTGGTGGTGCGCCGCAAGGACAGGGTGCTCGGCGTCTGGGTCAATCTGGACTCTGAGACCTTCGAAAACGTGCCCGTCTCCTATTCGGTGGCGACGACGCGGCCGCTGCAGGACATCACCGAACCCAACAGCTACAAGCAGCTGTCGCTCGGCGCCTCCAACCTCTACATGCAGCCCGCCGATGCCGGCGACAGCCCGGCGACGATCGAGGAGTTCACGGCGGCACTGCGGGAGCGCAAGTCGGCGACCGGGCTCTACAGCGAGAATGTCGGCGGCGTGCAATTCCTGTCGCAGAACCTTTTCCGCGCCACAGTGAGGCTGGCGCCGAATGTGCCGGTTGGAACCCACAAAGCCCGCGCGTTCCTGTTCAAGAGCGGTCTGTTCATCAAGGAAAGCTCGGCCCAGCTCGAAATCCGCAAATCCGGTTTCGAGCAGTCGATCTTCCGTGTCGCGCACAATTATTCCTTCCTCTACGGCGTCTTCGCGATATCGCTGGCCATGCTGACCGGCTGGCTCGGAAGGCTGATCTTCCGGCGAGATTAGGATTTTCCCCGAAAAGTGGTTTCCCTTTGCCGAGGCATGCGGTAGACCGCGCTCCCCAGCCAAATGGCAGACACAAACAATTCGGTTCGGCAGAGCAGCCCGTCCCCGGACAGCGCGCGATTTCTCATGGCGCCTGTCGGCTCGCCGACGACAGATGCAGGAACTTGTCATGCGACCAGCCTTCGGCGGCATCGACTTCGGCACTTCGAACTCCACCGTGGGCGTGGTCCGCAACGGGCAGCCGCGCCTCGTCGCGCTGGAGAACGGCCAGGTCACGCTGCCCAGTGCCGTGTTCTTCAACTTCGAGGACAACCGCACCTGCTTTGGCCGCCAGGCCATCGCCAATTACACCGACAGCATCGAAGGCCGGCTGATGCGTTCGCTGAAGAGCGTGCTCGGCAGTTCGCTGGCCCATGAAAAGACCCGCATCAAATCGCGGTCGATCGGCTTCATGGAGATCGTCGGCATGTTCCTTGGCCACCTCAAGAAGAGGCTGGAAGCCGATGCCGGCGATACGGTCGAGACCGTCGTTCTTGGCCGGCCGGTGCAATTCGTCGATGACGATGCCGAGGCCGACGCGAAGGCGCAAAGCGAACTCGAGAACGCCGCACGTGCCCAGGGCTTCAAGCACATCGCTTTCCAGTTCGAGCCGATCGCGGCGGCGCTCGACTACGAGCAGAAGGTGACACGCGAGGAACTGGCGCTGATCATCGATATGGGCGGCGGCACGTCGGACTTCTCGATCGTGCGGGTCTCGCCGCAGCGCTCCCGTTTGCTCGACCGCAAGGACGACATCCTGGCCAGCCGGGGCGTCCATATCGGCGGTACGGATTTCGACCGGCTGCTGAGCATCGCCCATGTCATGCCGCAGCTCGGCTATTTGACGCCGACCAAGGACGGCAAGCGCAACCTGCCGGCAAGCTATTTCATAGACCTCGCCACATGGCAGCGCATCAACCTGGTCTACACCGCCAAGGCGATGACGCATCTGCGCCAGATCCGCTACGAGGCCGAGCGCGCCGACCTGGTCGACCGTTTCATCCACGTCGTCGAACACCGCTACGGACACGCGCTGGCCGCACGTGTTGAGAAGGCCAAGATAGAGCTGACCGACAGGTCATCCGCAGAGGTCGCTGTGAAGCTGCCGGGTGCGGAGTTCACCGCCGAAATCACGCGCAGCGGGCTCGACGCGACGATTGCCAGGGACATCGAGCGGGTCACCGCAACGGTCGGGCAGACTATCAGGGACGCTGAGGTGAAGCCGTCCGACATCACCGCGGTGTTCCTGACCGGCGGATCGACCGCGATCCCGCTGGCCAAACGAGAGATCCTGTCGATGGTGCCGCAGGCATCCGTCATCGAAGGCGACATGTTCGGCTCGGTCGGACTTGGCCTGGCGCTGGATGCGCAACGCAAGTTCGGCTGAGGCTTTCTTCGAGCGGTCCAGCTTTTCAGAGATTACTGATCCGCTTTAGGCCAGGTCGTGTACCCATAACCTTCGGCGTGATGCGATGAAGATCACGTCCGCTTTGCGCCGATAGCGACCAAGCTCGTGCGCCAGCGCGATATGTCGCAATGGGCCAGAAGCTGTCGTGGGGCCGCCGTGACAGATGCCTACCCGCGTGTCGTCAAAGTCGAGAGCTGGTCAGTATCGTAGCGGTTCCGCAGCTCAGCGAGGGCTTTTGGGTCCGGCGCACCCTGCGCCGCGAGTTTGGCAAGTTCTTCGAAGTAGCGTTCGTGGCCAGGCGGAGAGACGGTCATCAGCACGCGGGCGGGTCTCTCACTGACATTCGTGATGTCGTGCGGCACTCCCGGTGGAATGAACAGATAGGTTCCGGGCGTTGCGCGAACCGTCTTGTCGCCGACATGCCACGCACACTCGCCTTCGAGCAGGTAGAACGTCTCTTCCTGCACACGGTGAACATGCCGTCCGGTGGCGAATCCCGCTGGGATCGTCCAGTCAAACATGCTCGTGTGCTTGGTGTTTTCGCCGGTGACGAGGAAGACCATAGGTTGACCACGCAGCATGATCCCCTTCTTCTCGTCGGGCATGCGAATAATGGCATTGGCGCTCATAGGATCCTCCTTTGACTGGGTGCTTACTTCCGGCAAGCACCTGTGCGACATTGGCCGTCGATGCCGGGAAAGTCGTGAATTCGTTCCCAAAAATTTGCTAAAAGCGTTGGATGACAATCGGAGGCGACCTTTATCAGTTTGGCCCGTTCCGTCTCGATCAGGTGGCGGGCATTTTGTATCACGGCACCGAGCCGACCATGCTTGGGCAACGCGCCGTTTCGCTTCTGCGTTTGCTGCTCCAAAACGCGGGCGTACCGGTATCCAAAGACGCGCTGGTCGAAGCCGGCTGGGGCAAATTGGCGGTTGCCGACAACAACCTGACGGTCCAGATCGCGGCCTTGCGCCGGGTATTGGCCGACGCAGCGGATGCTGAGAGCTGGATCGAAACACTGCCGCGCCGAGGCTATCGCTATGTAGGACCGGCTGTTGCGACGAGTGTCCCTGATCGTTTTGCAGCCGCCCGCACCGCGTCGGCGCCGACCTTGCCTGAGAAGCCTTCCGTGGCGGTCCTGCCGTTCTCGAACTTGAGCGGAGATCCGCAACAGGAGTACTTCGCCGATGGAATGGTCGATGACATCATCACCGGCCTGGCACGCATAAAATGGCTTTTCGTTATCGCGCGAAACTCGACCTTCGCTTACAAAGGCCGCGCCGTGGACGTGAAGCAGGTCGGCAGCGAGCTTGGCGTACGATATGTCCTCGAAGGCAGCGTGCGCAAAGCTGGCGGTAGTGTGCGCGTAACCGCTCAGATGATCGATGCATCGACCGGCGCGCACGTGTGGGCCGAGCGCTACGACCGCAGTTCGGAGGACATTTTCGCGCTTCAGGACGAAATCGCGCTATCAGCGGTGGGCGCGATTGCTCCAAGCTTGCGAAAAGCGGAAATTGAACGTGTCAGGCGGAAGCGCCCAGAGAGTCTCGACGCATACGATCTCGTGCTTCAAGCCCAGCCTGATGTCGATACAGGTATGCCGGAACAAGTTACGAGAGCACTGGCGCTTCTTGAGCGTGCCATCGCACTCGAGCCTGCCTATGCCCTTGCGCATGGCAATGCAGCAATGTGTCATCATTGTTTGTTCCTTCGTGCCGGGCTGCAGGAATTCAACCGTGCGGCTTCGATCCGGCACGCCCGATTGGCCATTGTCCATGGACAAGACGATGCACTCGCTCTGACATGGGCAGGGTTTTCGATCGGCATGGACGCGCATGATCGCGCCGCTGCATTCACGGCATTAGACGCAGCCCTCGCCATTAGCCCGTCATCGGCGCTGACTTACATTCTTGGCAGCGTCGTTCTCGGATGGGCCGGCGAAGCAGAGCGCGCGATAGAATGGAGCGAGAAGGGTATCCGGCTAAGCCCGTTCGATTCGTGGGCTTGGGCCGCGTTTGACGCCCAAGCAATGAGCCATTTGCTGCGCGGGCGTTACGAAGAAGCTTGTCGCGCAGCCTACAAGTCCGTTCAAGCCAATCCGGCACACAGCATCACCTACGTGCAACTGACCGCTGCGCTCGCCAAACTCGGCCGGCTGGACGAAGCGAGGGCCGCCGCCGCGCGCGTGCGCGAGCTTCAGCCGGGCTTCCGCTACAGGCGCCAATTTGCTGGCGTGCGCTGTGCGCCAGCGCTCGCGGAGACTCTGGGAAGCGCGCTGCGGGACGCCGGATTGCCAGAGTGACGGCTGAGCGTCGAGGCGGACAGCGCTAGCGAGCCCATCTGGGGAGGAAGGTCGTGGTGAGGCGTTTCAATCAGCCACTCGATACAAAGTACCAAGACCTCCGAGCCAACGGCAAACCCGCAAACTCTGATACTCTAGCCCGCCGACGGGGCATCCGCCTTGCCGTCGAGATGCGCCTTAAGCGCCATCTGGGCCAGGCTTGCCTGGCGATCGCGATGGGTGATCATGGCGAAGTCGCGTTTCGGCAGTTCGAGCGGCACCGATCTCAGACTGCCTTCGGCCACGGCGCGAGCCGCGACAAGCTCGGAGATGATGGTGGCGCCGGCCCCCGCCTCGACCGCCTGGCGAATAGCTTCATTGCTCGGCAGCACCAGGAATATCTGGAGGTCGGCGAGCGAAATCCCTTCGTGGCGCGCCAGATCCTCCAGCACCTCGCGCGTACCCGAACCACCCTCGCGGATGATCCAGCGCAGGCACTTGATGTCAGGGCGGCCGGGCGCGACTTCGGGGATCTCCGGATGCGCGCTGGCAACCACCAGCATCAGCTTGTCGACGTCGACCTTGGTGCGGCGCAGGATATCGGACTCGGTGCGGCCTTCGACCAGGCCCAGATCCGCCGCGCCATCGAGGACATTGGCCTCGACCTGCCTGGTGTTGCCGATGGAGACGCTCAGCCTGACGGCCGGATAGGCTTCGTGGAAGGAAGCCAGCCGGCGCGGCAGCCAGTAGCTGGCGATGGTCTGGCTGGCGGCGATCGAGAGGCTGCCGGTGACGGTCTGCGAGACATGCTCCAGCACATTGCGGGCAGCGGCGGCCCGTTCGAGCACGGCCTTGGCCTCGGGCAGGAACCGATGGCCGGTCTGGGCAAGCTCGATGTTGCGGCCGACGCGGTTGAACAGGTGGACGCCGTGCTGTTCTTCAAGCGCCCGGATGGCCGCCGATGCCGCCGACTGCGAAATGCCCAGCAGTTCCGCCGCCTTGGTCATATGGCCGCGCTCGGCGACGGCGACGAAAATCCGCAACTGATCCAGGGTCATGTCCGTATTAAGAACCAATATCGATCGAATTTACAAGAACAACTGATTAGACAGATCGATAGCTTTATTCTAAGTTTTCCAGCGAAGTTAGAAAAAATTCGCCGAAAGATCGCAGAGAGCAGAATGATCGGGCGTTTCAGATCCCTGCTTGCGCATTGGATCCGCGGCATAAGACGGCGGCTTGCCGGTGATCGTTACCACCCGGAAGAGCATTACGTGCGCGGCCCCGGACCGAAGACGCGGGCCAAATCCATGCGCCGTACAGGCGCCACCGGATCATGATGCAGGGACCGCCGCGCGGCGCGAATTCGGCACCATCGCAACGCCCGCTTGCCGACACGCGAGCGCCCGATGAAGGCGACGGCGTCGACACCTCGCCTGCCGTTTCCGACAGCATCGCCAAGACGACCTGCTACATGTGCGCCTGCCGCTGCGGAATCGATGTACACATCAAGGATGGCAAGGTCCGCTACATCAACGGCAACAAGGACCACCCGGTCAATCGCGGCGTGATCTGCGGCAAGGGCAGCTCCGGCATCATGCAGCATTACAGCCCGGCAAGGCTGAAGAAGCCATTGCTGCGCGCCGGCCCGCGCGGCTCCGGCGAGTTCCGCGAGATCGAGTGGGAAGAGGCGCTCTCGATCGCTACGGAACGGCTGTCGAACATCCGCCGGACCGACCCCAGGAAACTCGCCTTCTTCACCGGCCGCCATGTTGACCGAACAGAAGCCGCCATGGGCGGCGAAGTTCGGCGTACCGAACTGGCTCGCCCACCAGCCGGTCAGCGACTGCGACTGGTCGCGGCCGGTGAAGAAGGCGAGTT
>NZ_RZRP01000329.1:0-6430 GCF_003997795.1 Mesorhizobium sp. M7A.F.Ca.US.005.03.2.1
ATGCCGGGCCGCCGAAGCATAGCCGAGCGGCCCGGCATAGCCGTTAGGCCGCAGAGTAGCCGAAGCCTTGGCGTAAGCGGCGTTGTTGGGATCGGCAGTCCATACCGGGTTGTTGTCGAATGCCTTCAGGGTCTGGCAGCAATATCCGGCCGAGGAGGTGATCCAGTCCTTCATTTGCGGTTCCTCGAACATGAACTGCAAATACGCCTTGGCCGCGTTGGGGTAGGGCGTGTAATTGAAGATGACAGCCGTGGTCACCTGGAACAATTCGACGGATTTGCCGACAGGGCCGATGGGCAGGTTGGTGGTGCGTATGTCCTTGGCGATTTCAGCCAGCTTCGGATCATTGTCCTTATTGATTTTGGCGGTGTTGTAGGCCGAGATGCCGTTGGCGATGACAGCCAGTTCGCCGGCCAGGAAGGCGCGGTTGTTGTTGACGTCGAGCCAGCTTTCCGTGCCTGGAATGAAGGTCTTGTAGAGTTCCTGCGCGTATTCGATGGCCTTGAGGGTCTCGGGGCTGTTGATCGTTACCTTGCCGCTCTCGTCGACCATCTGGCCGCCATGGCTCCACAGCAGCCAATGAGCATAGTTGTTGCCGTCGCCGACGCCATGGCCATGCGTGAAGCCGGCCGGATGTCCCTTCGCCTGCAAGGCCTTGCAAAGTTCCAGGAAGCCTTTCGTGTCCTTGGGAAACTCCGAAAAGCCGGCCTCTTTCACCCAGCTTTCCCGATAGACGATGGCGTTTCCGATCGTGGCCAGTGGCAGGCCGATGAATTTGCCTTCCCGGGTCGCATATTGCTTTGGTCCATCATGCCAGCCGCCGTATTTCGAGCCGAGATACTCGCCCAGTTCGCTCACGTCGTGCAGCTTGTCGGGATATTGGTGCGGGTCATCGAACCAGACGAACATCAGGTCGGGGCCGGAGCCGACATTTGCCGCGACTGCCGCCTTGGGGCGAATGTCCTCCCAACTTTCCTTGTCGACGCGGACCGCGACACCTGTCGCTTCGGTGAAGCGCTTGGTGTTGGCCAGCCATTGGTCCTCGTCGCCCTGGACGAAGGGCGACCAGCGCAGCAGCCTAAGCTTGGCGCCATCCTCGGGTTTGTATTTCGGTCCGTCCTGGGCAAGGGCCGGAGAGCTGATGAACCGACTTCCCAAGGCACCTGCCGCCGCGCCGGCGGTGGTGCGGATCACGTCACGTCTGGTGAACTTCATGCTCGTTTCCTCCTGCTTGTTGTCCTTGCCTGTGGTCCTACTGATCGGTACGTGTTTGGAACCTCTGTCCGGTTTCTCCGTGAAAGAGATGGATGAGGCCGGGCTCGGCCGTAAGCCGGATGGTTTCGCCCGGCGTGAAGGAATGTCGTTCCCGGAAATTCGCGACGATCTCTTCGCCGCCGGCTGTCCGGCCGATGAGCTGCACTTCGGACCCGGTTGGTTCAACCACCGCGACGGTGACCGGAATGCCCTGGTCGTCGGACAGCCGCAAATGCTCGGGCCTTATTCCCAGCACCACAGGCTCGCCATTGGGGATGGAAAGTGCCGAGGCCAACGGGACTGAAATCCCCCCGGCGCCGCGGAACGAGGGTGAGCCGTCAATAGCGATCTCGCCCCTCAGCAAATTCATGGCCGGCGAGCCGATGAAGCTGGCGACAAAAAGATTGTTCGGCCGGTCATAGAGTTCCAGCGGCGGCCCTATCTGCTCGACGATGCCGTCATGCATGACCACGATCTTGTCAGCCATGGTCATGGCCTCGATCTGGTCGTGCGTGACGTAGACTGTCGTGGTCTTGAGGCGCTGGTGCAGTTCCTTGATCTCGGCGCGCATCTGCACCCTGAGTTTGGCGTCGAGATTGGACAGCGGTTCGTCGAAGAGAAAGACCGCCGGATCACGCACGATCGCGCGGCCCATTGCGACGCGCTGGCGCTGGCCGCCGGAAAGCTGCCGAGGATAGCGCGCCAGCAACGGCACCAGCCCAAGGATTTCGGCCGCGCGGCGCACGCCTGCATCGCTCTCCGGCTTGGAAACTCCTTTGAGCATCAGCGAGAACGCCATGTTCTCGGCAACGGTCATGTGTGGGTAGAGCGCATAGTTCTGGAAGACCATGGCGACGTCGCGCTCCTTGGGCGCAACGTTGTTGACGACCCGTTCGCCAATCGCGATCTGGCCGCGTGAAATCTTTTCCAGGCCGGCGATCATTCTGAGAAGGGTTGATTTTCCGCAGCCCGATGGTCCGACCAGAGTGACGAACTCGCCGTCCTCGATGTTCACGCTGACCCCGTGCAGGATCTCGACAGCGCCGAATGATTTGTAGACTTCGCCAATTGCGACAGACGCCATCGATCCTCCCAACAAATTCCCGCGACGTCGTCGAAGGAACAACGCTTCCGCCAGCTACAGCCCTGGCTCCTCCCAGGCTCACGCTAGGCCGAAACGGTAGCGCTACCAAACCGGGCTGTAAAGCGTTTAGGGGAAAGCCGAACCTTGGGAGGGTCCGCTTCGCGCCACACAATCCTCCCAGCTGCTCCTGCGTCCGCTTCTGCGCGATCAAGTCCGGCACCTGCGGTCGCAGCGTTCGCGTTCATCACAGTTGCGCACGTCCTTGTAGGCTCGCTCAACCGGCGGCGATAAGGCTGGCTTCCTGCCAGGCGCTCGCGAGGTTCGCTTCCTGGCGTACGACCGCCTGGGCGATGCGATAAGCGGATTGAATGGCCCCTTTTCCGTCAGGGGCAGTCATTCCGGAACGATCCTTCCCGCTTGATTAGAATTCCACGTTGAGTTTTGCATTGAAGCCGTTCTGCTGGACGCCGGAGCCGAACTGACCCTGGTAGGCGACGCTGAGGGTTGCGGCATCGGTCAGGTTGAGATCGAACCCCGCTTCGATGGCGGCACTGTCCTTGGCGATCGGCACGCCAGCGATCGTGAAGGCATCACCGGCAGAGAAGGCATGTGTGCTGGTCGGTATGACGTCGCCATAGGCATGGCGCCAGCCCAGCATGCCGCGCGCCGTGGCATTGATGGCGCCGAGCGTGAAGCCGGCGGAGGCTCTG
Source organism: Mesorhizobium sp. M7A.F.Ca.US.005.03.2.1 (assembly GCF_003997795.1). Classification (NCBI taxonomy): domain Bacteria; kingdom Pseudomonadati; phylum Pseudomonadota; class Alphaproteobacteria; order Hyphomicrobiales; family Phyllobacteriaceae; genus Mesorhizobium; species Mesorhizobium sp. M7A.F.Ca.US.005.03.2.1. The sequence goes on from NZ_RZRP01000329.1 coordinate 3,049, forward strand.
AGACCAAGCGTGGTGAAGGTGGCGTCGGTGGTCTGGCTTGCACTGGTCAATGCCGCCGCACCGCCCTTTTCCGTGAAGCCGTCCGTATGCAGGTTGACATAAGCGAGGTTGGCAAAAGGCTCGAAGGCCGCGACTGGCGTATCGATGCGATAGCCGAGTTCCCCGAACGCCTGGAAGGTGCCAGCGTTGTAGTCGCCGCTCAGGCTGTCGGCAAAGCCGGGCATGGCCACCGAGCGCGATGTCTTCATGTCATGCCACGTATAGGCAAGCCCGGAGCGGAAGGCGAGAGCGCCCCGCTGCGTGTCACCATAAAGGCCGAGATGATAATTGTCGCTCGAGCCTGACGAGGATCGGCCGTCGGCATCGAAGCTCGTGTGGCTGTAGCCAGTCATGATGCCAAGCCGCACATCCTCCGCGACAAGGCCGTCGACGCCGGTAAGAAAGCCGCCGGTGGAGGTATCGAGGCCTGCGGCATTGCCGTCGCCGTCGAAGGTGCCCCATGACCCGAAAGCCGTGCCCCAGGCGGCAAAGCGATCGGTGGTGGCAGGCGCCAGCATCGGACCGCCTTCGCCATAGGCCAGCACCGGCGTTGCCGGGATCCCTACCCCCTCGAAGGCCGCACGCAGGCGGTCATTGATGGCATCGCGGACAAAATGGCTGTCCTCGATCAGCGCCGATTTGGCGGACGCATGGATCTCGCCAGATAACGCATCGAAGGCTTCGCGTGCGGTTTCATCGTCCGGAAGGCCGGCGATTGCATCGTAGATCGGGTTGCCCGGCCCGGCGCTTTCGGCGCCATTGGCGGTGGCACACTGGTTGCGGGTGCCGGCCACGTCGCAGAACGACACGTCATTGCGGGCAACGTCGAGATAGATATTACTGGCGTCATAGGCGAGTGCCAGGTCGACAAACGGGGCGTTCTGGTCGAACGCATCATAGGTGCCGGTCACGCCTTGATCCGCGCTCAGGATCGTGTAGCGGGTTCCGGCACTGTAGCCGCCCGGCGCCTTGAGCGCGAAGACGGTGCCACCCTGGATGGTGGCTTTGCCCGTCACGTCGATCAGGTCGGAATTGCCGGCCGGATTGATCTCGACTTCGTAGGTCGAGCCTATCTCCTGCGTGTAATCGCCTGACACATTCAGCGTGCCGATCGAATTGCCCGGCGTAATCGTGCCGCCAGAAGCGATCGTGGTCGTACCCACCGTTCCCAAACCGCCGAGCGTGCCGCCGGCTGCAACCGCAATGGCGCCAGCAATGCTTGCCCCGGAATGGCTGCCGTCGCCGACAACGAGCTTGCCGCCGCCGATGGTGGTCAGACCGGTATAGGTGCTGACGCCGTTCAGCGTCAGCGTGCCGGCGCCGGTCTTGACGAGGCTCCCTCCGATGCCAGTGCTGCCATCCTGGATGACGCCGCCGATGGTGTCGTTCTTATCCAATCCGCCAAGCGTCAGCGACTTCGAGCCGAGAAAGACGAGACCATCGCCCGAAAGCGAGCCAATCGCGATACCGTCCGACGTCATTTCGGAGATGTCGACCTTTCCCCCCGTATCGTTTATGATCGCGGCCCCATCCGCCGTGTTAGCGCCATGGAAGCCAACGAAGCCGCCCTTGTTGGTGATGGCGGCGCTGCCGGCAGACGCGGTGTCGTAGAAGTCGAGCGTTCCTTGGATTGTAACGCCAATCGTGGCATTGGCGGCGCTCGAATTGCCGTTGAAGGACGTCCTGCTACCATTGCCGGTGATCGAAGCCGCACCGGCCGATGTTTCGTCGTTGAAGTTGATGCGGCTTTGGGTAGTGACGATCGTCGCCGTTCCCGCCGACGCACTGCCATCGAAGCGCATCGTTGCGTTTGTTTCCATGACGATGTCGAGGCTCTCGGCGCTTGCATCATTGATGAAGCGGAGGTCACCGGCCTTGACATTCACCGGTCCGCTGCCCAGCGCGCCTGTCGTCGCCGCGGTGATGAATCCTGCCGAAACCGTCGTCCCACCGGCGTAGCTGTTGGCGCTCGAAAGCACCAGCCCGCCGGCCCCGGTCTTGGTGAGCGCGCCGGTCCCGGAGATGACGCCGTTCGCCGTCAGGTCGGCATCGGTCTGGAACGTCCCACCGCCGGCATCCAGGGTGACGTTGCGCGCCGTCGCGAACGCCGCCGTGTTCCGCAGCGTGCCGCCATTGAATGTCAGGGCACCGCTTGCGGCGCCGAGATTGGCATCGGACGAAACGGAAATAGTCCCGCCCAGAAGCCGCGTGCCGCCCTGATAGCTGTTGCTGCCTTCCAGGACGAGCGTGCCGCCTTGCGTCTTGCTGACCCCGCCCGCGCCGGTAATCGTCGTCGCGATGGTGGCTGCCGTGCCGGCCAGCACGCGGATCTCGGCATTGCCATCGGCGCTGTCGGAACCATCTATCGCGAGCGTGCCGGAACCTTCCAGGCGGTAGCCGCTGTCGACGAATTGCAGCCCCTTGAAGCTTTGCGCTCCTTCGACGGCGATCGTGCCGCCGTCGAAGCCGCCCGGTTCGTTCTTGAACACCGCATGGTTTCCTGCCCAGGAGACGAGAGTATCGCCGCCCTGGTTCAGCCATTTTTCGTTCGTGGTGTTCCAGGTCCCGTCGCCGCCTTGCCAGTGCTGCAGCGTGTCGTCGCCGGCCGCTCCGATGAAGAGGTCGACATTGCCGCCGCCCGCCTGGATCTCATAGGCGGCCGGATCGGAAAGCGGCGGCTTCGTGCCGATCTCCAGGCCGTTGTCGGTGAGGCTGCCGCCATAGGTCATCAGCCGGTAATAGCCGAGGCCCGCCGTGCCATCGGCCACGTCGCCGCTCTGCGCAAGATTGAGCGTACCGTCGAGCGTCAGATTGCCACTCACCCCGATGCGGTCGCTTATCCCCGGAGAGCCGGTTGAACCGCCTGGATTGCCGAATTCGTAATCGAGAACCGACCCTGAAGAGAGGCCCAGATTTCCGGCAACCGTCAGCGTACCAACCGAATTGCCTGGCGCGATATGCCCGCCATCGGCAACCGTCGTCGTGCCCACCGTGCCCGAGCCACCGAGCGTGGCGCCGTCCTCGACATTGATCGTGCCACCGAGGAAGCCGGCACTGGCATGGTTCCCGACAAGAAGCGTGCCGCCTGCAACAGTGGTGGCACCGGTGAAGCTGGAACTGTCCGCGGCCAAAACGGTCGTGCCGCTTTCATGGAGGATGGTCCCCAAGCCGGTCAGGGAAGGGCTGAAAATCAGATCGGACCCATCGGGATTTCCCAGATGATTGAACACAACCGTGCCTGTGCCAGCGCCAAAAGCTATCGATGCCGCATCAACCGTGCCGGCGGCCTTCGCCACTTCCCCACTTGCCGCACCGATGTTGAGCGTTCCGAATGATCCTGGCT
>NZ_RZRP01000032.1:0-17671 GCF_003997795.1 Mesorhizobium sp. M7A.F.Ca.US.005.03.2.1
GATTCTCGGTCAGCACCTTGCGGATCGCGCCGGTCAGCGCCATGCGGTTGTCGGTGTCGATGTTGATCTTGCGCACGCCGTGCTTGATGCCGCGCTGGATCTCCTCGACCGGCACGCCCCAGGTCGGCTTCATCTGGCCGCCATATTTATTGATGATCTCCTGCAGATCCTCGGGCACCGAGGACGAGCCGTGCATGACCAGGTGCATGTTCGGCAGGCGGCGGTGGATCTCCTCGATGACGTTCATGGCCAGCACCGCGCCGTCCGGCTTGCGCGAGAATTTGTAGGCGCCATGGCTGGTGCCCATGGCAACCGCCAGCGCATCGACATGGGTGTCTTTGACGAACTCGACCGCCTGTTCGGGATCGGTCAAAAGCTGGTCGTGGCTGATCGCCCCTTCGACGCCGTGGCCGTCTTCCTGCTCGCCGCCGCCGCTCTCGAGCGAGCCGAGCACGCCGATCTCGCCTTCGACGGACACGCCGCCCCAATGCGCCATGTCGACGACGCGCTTGGTGATGCCGGAATTGTAGGCGTAGTCGGCCGGCGTCTTGCCGTCTTCCTTCAGCGATCCGTCCATCATGACGGAGGTGAAGCCGTACTGGATCGCGGTGACGCAGGTGGCTTCGTTGTTGCCATGGTCGAGATGCATGCAGACCGGAATGTCGGGATGGATTTCGACCAGCGCGTCGATCAGCTTGGCCAGCACCACGTCATTGGCATAGGCGCGCGCGCCGCGGCTAGCCTGCAGGATGACCGGCGACTTGGTCTCCTCGGCGGCCTCCATGATGGCGAGGCCCTGTTCCATGTTGTTCATGTTGAAAGCGGGCACGCCATAGCCGTATTCGGCGGCGTGGTCGAGCAATTGTCTCAGTGTTATGCGAGCCACCCAATAGTCTCCCGTATCTGGTTTCAAGCGCAACGTCGCGGGCCGGCCGGTTTGCCGGTCGGCCCTTGATGCTTCTGGCGGGATTTCAAGGGAACCGCAACCTTCGGAGCGCTTATCGATCGCAATTCTTGTTGCAGGGTTGAAATCCGGCCAGTTTGACGACCTCAGGCCGCGATCAGGTCCCGCGCCGCCAGGAGTTGCACGCAGGCGTTCGCCGCTTCCTTGCCCTTGACGGTGAAGTGCTCGAAGAAGAAGCGGTGGTGCTCGGCGCTGTCGTGGTAGTTGTGCGGGGTGAGCACCGCCGACAGCACCGGCACGCCGGTCGACAGCTGCACGTTCATCATGCCGTCGATGACGGCACTTGCGACGAACTCATGCCGGTAGATGCCGCCATTGACGACAAAGGCTGTGCCGAGGATCGCGGCATAACGGCCGGTCCCGGCCAGGGTCTTGGCATGCAGGGGGATCTCATAGGCGCCGGGCACATCGAAGATGTCGACGGTGAAGCGCTCGCCTCCCAGAGAGGCCAGTTCCGTCTCGAACGCCAGTACGCACTGGTCGACGATATCGGCATGCCAGCGCGCGCGGATAACGGCGATGCGGGTCGTTTCGTAGTCTTTATGGGAATGCTGATTCATGGGTCCATCCTTCCGTTTCGAACCAGAATCAGGACGCACGATACGGATTAAGCCCGCGAAAAGCGGGCCGGCTTCCGTTTCGTCCTCTTCCATCCGGACTGTAACCGTCGGCTCCGGAATCACACCGGATCTGCTGACCTTTCCACTAGAGCGCCACGCGTCCCTTGGACGCGTAAAGGACGCTCTAGCACTTAAGAATCCACGCATTGATGCGTGGACCGGAAAGCGCTCGCGGGCTTGGGTAGAAACCCTTACCGCCGGTGGGGACTTTCACCCCGCCCTGAGAACATTAACGGCTTTGTATGAAAGGGCAGGACGCTGCTGTCAACCGTGAGAAGGTTGGGCCAAGTCCGTTCGACTACCGCGTGCGCCACGCCGCCGCCGATGCGGCGATCAGCATGAGCAGTGCTGCAACCATCACGCAGACAGCAAAGCCGAAGTTGGAATAAAGCGGCCCGAAGCTGGTGGTGCCGACAAAGACCGCGAGGTAAGTCACCGCACTGTTCAGCCCCATGATCGTGCCGCGCCGCGACGGATCGAGCGCCGACAGGCGCATCACCAGGACATTCAGGCCGAAATGGTTGGCCAGTCCCCAGATTGCCACCATGGTCAGGGTCAGCCCGAAACTGTCGCTCGTCGCCGCCATCGCGACGTAGACGACGGCGACAAGAAGATAGGCAAACGGCATGACGCGCCGCGCACCCAGTCTGTCGATGATGCCGTCGAGCAGAGCAGCCGTCCCGAAGCCTATGCCGTAGGCAAGCGCCGCCAGGCCATTGGCGCTCACCGGCTGTCCAAGCCCGACATGAAGATGGTCGCCGAGATAGCCATAGACGCCGTAGAACGAAGTCATGAAGGCCGCGCACGCGACCAGCAGCGGCAGGATTCCGGGAATGCCGAGCGCTTCCAGCGGGGCGGGCGCCGGTCCGGCCTTCCTGGTGTCGCTGAGCGACGTCGCTGTCAGCCCCATCCATGCAAGGGCCGCAAGCACCGCGACCGCTGCGAAAACGGCGCGCCAATGCACCAGATCGGCAAGCACGGCCGAAAGCGAAACGCCGGCAACCATGCTGAGTGTCCATCCGGTCAGCACGACGCCGATCGTGCCGCTCTCCCTGCCCGGAGGAGCGATGGCCGCCGCGCTGGCATAGATCGCCGGCATGGCGACGCCGGCGGCGATGCCGGCCAGCAGCTGTGCGGCGACCAGCATGATCACCGTGGGTGCCGCGGCGCTGGCGACCAGCGCCAGTGCCAACAGCAGCAGTGCGCCCTGCAGCATTCTGCGAGCACCGAGCCGGTCGATGTAGCGCGCCAGGAACAGCGCGCTGGCAGAGGTGCCGAGGCCGAACGCGGCCGCCGCAATCATCACGGCCGGCACGCTGGTTCCGAACGACGAGGCGACAGCCGGTGCAATCGGACCCAGCACCAGCGAGTTCGAGCCGATGACCGCGATGCAGCCCGTCAACAGATAGGCAAGCGCCGGGATCGGGGCTCGGGCAGTCAATGGTGCAAGTTGATCAATGTTCGACATATCGGCATAATGGCCGTATTATATTCAGCGGAGAACCAGGAATTTCGCCATGGATGAAGAAACAGATGGCATTCTGCAGAACAGGCCAGCGGCCCGCGATCTCGACGCGATAGACCGAAGAATATTAGGTGTCCTGGTCGATGATGCCACGATCAGCTACGCCGAACTCGGCGATCGCGTCGGCTTGTCGCCACCGGCAGCGCATGAGCGGGTCAAACGGCTCCGGCGCAGCGGCGCCATCCGCAACACGGTCACCATCATCGATCCCCGGGCGGTGAAAAAGCCTTTGCTCGCCTTTGTCCATATCGACACCAGGGGCTGGGGAAAGACGCCGGAACTGATGGCGGTCTCGCAATATCCCGAAGTGGAGGAAATCCATACCGTCGCCGGCGACACCTGCATGCTGCTGAAGGTCCGCACCGAAGACACCAGGGCCCTCGAAGGCCTTTTGGCGCGCCTCTACGAAACGCCGGGCGTCACCTCGACGCGCAGCTATGTGGTGCTCTCGACCTATCTGGAGCGGCCGGTGCAGCCGGGTATCACCGAGACTTGGCCGACACCCAAGCACATGGCCGAGCCTCTGTACTAGAAGCGAGCGGCTACGCCCGCTCGGGAAACATCTGCTTCAGGCCCTCGCGCGAGGCCTTGGCGACACCGCGCTCGGTGATCAGGCCGGTCACCAGCCGCGCCGGCGTCACGTCGAAGGCCGGGTTGGCCGCCGGCGTCGTCTCAGGCGAAATGCGCACCTGGGCAATCTCGCCGGCGGCGGTCTTGCCCCAGACCAGCGAGACCTCGTCGGCCGAGCGTTGCTCGATCGGGATCTCGGCCAGACCGTCATGCACCGTCCAATCGATGGTCGGCGACGGCAATGCGACATAGAACGGCACGTCATTGTCGGCGGCGGCGAGCGCCTTGAGATAGGTGCCGATCTTGTTGCAGACATCGCCGTCGGCCGTGGTGCGGTCGGTACCGACGATGACCATGTCGATTGCGCCGCGCTGCATCAGATGGCCGCCGGCATTGTCGACGATCAGCGTGTGCGGCACGCCGTGCCCGGCCATCTCCCAGGCGGTCAGCTGGGCGCCCTGGTTGCGCGGCCGCGTCTCGTCGACATAGACATGGACCGGAATGCCGGCTTCTGTGGCCAGGTAGATCGGCGCGGTCGCCGTGCCGTAATCGACCGTCGCCAGCCAGCCGGCGTTGCAATGGGTCAGGATGTTGACCGGCTCGCCCTTCTGCTTGCGCGCCGCGATCGCCTTGATGATGGTGAGACCGTTCTCGCCGATGGCGCGGTTGAGGCCGACATCTTCGTCGGCGATCTCACTGGCCCGCCGATAGGCGGCTGCAGCGCGTTGTTCGGTAGGCAAAGGCCGCAGGAAGCGCCGCATTTCGTCCAGCGCCCAGCGCAGATTGATCGCGGTCGGCCGCGTCTCGTGCAGGGTCTCCCACACGGCGTCGAGCGCTGCATCCGACGCATCGTCGGCCATCTGCATGGCGACGCCATAGGCAGCGGTGACGCCAATGAGAGGCGCGCCACGCACCCACATGTCACGGATGGCGGTGGCGATGCCGGCAACCGTGCCGATCCTCTCGATGCGGAAATCATGCGGCAGCCAGCGCTGGTCGATGATATCGACCGAACGCCCGTCGTCGCTCAGCCAGATGGTGCGATAGTGGCGGTCGCCGACGTTCAAATGCTGCTCTCCTGTTCGATCAGCGCGGCCAGTTGGTTGACCTCGTCGATGCTGTGGATCTGGCGCCGGTTGACGGCGAGGTGGCGGCCGAATTTCAGCGCCTTTGCTTCACAACTGGCGCGCAGATCCTCGTCGGCAATGGTCTCGAAATCGGCATTGTGAGCGAGACCGAGGATGCGCCGGTGCACTTCGACGCCGGCAAAGCCTAGCAGGTCGGTCCAGATCTGGTGCAGCACATGGTCGCGCGCCTGCTCTGAGGCAAGGATGTCGCCCTGGTCCTCGAACAGGCTCTTTTGGTAGAGCATGCCGGTGCGCTCGCTGCGCCATAGATGCGAAAACTCGGCGCGGAACACCGACCAGGTCTCGACCGTCACACCGAGCAGATAGGCGCGCATGGCGTCGCGCTTGCCCTTCTGTTCGTGGCCGCGTTGCGAGAAGAAGGACATCCAGAAATTGGCAAGCAGCATGCCGACGTCGAAAGCCATCGGGCCGTAGAAGGCGAACTCCGGATCGATCATCCGGGTCTCCGTGTCGGTGACCATGATCGAACCGGAATGCAGGTCGCCATGCAGCAGCGTTTCGGCATTGGCGGCGAAGATGTGCTTCAGCCGCTGCGCCTCGACCTTGAGGTCGCGGTCGGCGCGCAGTTCGGCGACCAGGCCGTCGAGCTGCGGCGAGGTGTGCCGGTTCATCTTGGCATCGAAATAGGGATCGGAGAACACCAGGTTTTCGGTGATGTCGCAAAGCTCGACATTGTCGGCGAACAGCGCCAGATCGGCCTTGCGGTCCTTGGCGGCCATATGCAGGTCGGAGCCGCGAAACAGCGTCCGGGCCATGAACAGGCCGATATCCCGGGCGATGTTCGGCAGTTGGCGGCCGTCGATCAGGGCACGGCGCAGGATGATATGCGGCGGCGCAAGATATTCCATGATGATCAGCGCCTGACCTTCATCGAAATAATGGATCGCCGGCACCGAGCCCGGCGCGCGCGCCTCTTGCCTGGTCAGCGCGTGATATTCGAAGAAGGAGCGCTTCAACGGCAGCGGCCAGCTGTCGCCGACCAGGCGGACATAGGGCAGGGCCTGCTTGACCACGGCCGCACCGCTGGCGCCCTCGACGATGAACACCAGGTTGAGATTGCCGTCGCCGACCTCGCGGACCTTCCAGGCGCCAGTGTCCTTGCCGATCTTCGCGCACAGCGCCTCGTTGCCGCCAAGGCGTGCAGCCAGGGTTTCGACCGACAGGGCTTCGAACGGCAATTCTTCAGTCATCGTTATCCTCCCGCATATGCGCTTCCAACATAACGGAGGCGTGGCGGCCGGGCCAAGCTAGGAAGCGATCTGGCAATTGTCAATCGTGTTGACAATTGCCGATGCAGCTCATAGCGTCATGTCAGGGAGGAACGCATGGTCGGCAATGCCGTGTTCCGCGTAGAGGGACTGAGGAAATCCTTTGGCCATAACGAGGTGCTTGGCGGCGTCTCGCTGGAACTGTATGCCGGTGAAGTGACCGTGCTGATGGGCGCCAACGGCGCCGGCAAATCCACCCTCGTCAAGATCATCTCTGGTGTCTATGAACGCGGCGGCGGGACGATGGTGCTCGCCGACCAGGATTTCGCGCCGAAAACCCCGGCCGAGGCGATCCGCGCCGGCGTCGTCACCGTGCACCAGAACATCAATGACGGTGTCGTCGCCGATCTCGACGTCGCCACCAACCTGACGCTGGACCGGCTGAGCGGCAGCGGTGCGCCGACCCTGTTCAATCCAATGCGCGTGCGGCGAGAGGCCAAGGCGGTTGCCGACCGCATGGGGCTGGCCATCGATTTGAAGGCGCGGGTGAGTGATCTTTCGCTGGCCGATCGCCAGATGGTGGCGATTGCCCGCGCGCTGGCGCACAAGCCGAAAGTGCTGATCCTCGACGAGCCGACCTCATCGCTCTCCAGCGCCGAGGCTGATCGGCTGTTTGCCCTGATCGACAGGCTGCGCGAGCAAGGCGTGGCCATCCTCTACATCTCGCACCGTATGTCGGACATAAGGCGGCTGGCCGACCGCATCGTATCGATGCGGGACGGGATCATCTCAGGCATTTTCGACAAGAAACCGCTCGACTATGAAGGCGCGGTCAACGCCATGCTCGGCCGCAAGATCCATCTCGACCGGATTGTTGTCAGGGATTCAGCCAATGCCGTCTTCAAGATAGACGGTCTGCGCATCGCACAAGGCGCGCGGCCGATCTCGCTGACGCTCGGCGACGGTGAGGTCGTTGCCATCACCGGCCTCGTCGGCGTCGGCAAGACGGCGCTTGCCGAGACGCTGTTTGGCGTGCGCCAGCCGCTGGCCGGCACAATGACGCTGAACGGCAGGCCTTATGCGCCTGAAACAGCCGGCGAGGCGATCGCCGCCGGCGTGTTCCTCGTTGCCAAGGACCGCGGCGAGAACGGCATCGTCGGCGGCTTCAACATCCAGGAAAATATCAGCCTGCCGTTTCACAAGCGCATGTCACGTTTCGCTGTTCTCAAGCGCCGTCTGGAACGCGCCACGGCGCGCCGGCAGATCGAGGAGCTGGGCATCGTCTGCCGCTCCGAGAAGGACGAGATGTCGGAGCTCTCCGGCGGCAACCAGCAGAAGGTGATGGTCGCCCGCTGGATGGCCCAGCATGCGAGACTGTTCATTCTGGACGAGCCGTTTCAGGGCGTCGATATTTCCGCCCGGCGCGACATCGCCGCCAAGCTCAGGGCCAGTGCAAACGGACGCGCCACGCTGCTGTTCGTCACCGAACTCGACGAGGCGCTGGAGACCGCCGATCGCATCCTGGTCATGTCGGAACAGACCATCGTCGGCGAGCACCGCAATGCCGATGTCGATCTCGACCGCCTGTTGGCCGAGGTCGCCGGCGGGCCGCTGCACAGTGCCGCCTGAGCACGGGCGTTAGGAATGGGAATGGAAAGAGCATGGGTTCGGATTGGCTAAAAACGGCAGCAGCGCGCGGGAGCGCCGAATGACATTGCGCGACCACGCCATCCGCTACGGCTTCATCGTGCTCTTGTTCGGGCTCGTCGCCTATTTCTCGATCGCCGCCGACGGTTTCGTTTCGCCGCAAAGTGCGGTTTTCATCTTCCAGTCGGTCGCCATCACCGGCGTGCTGGCGCTCGGCGTCACCGCCACGCTGGTCGTCGGAGGTTTTGATCTGTCGATCGGCTCGGTCGCCACCTCAGCCATGATGGCGGCCGCCTATGTCATGGTGGTGCTGGAGCAGAACGCCCTTGTCGCGGTCGTCGTCTGCCTGCTCATCGGCGCCATCGTCGGCCTGATCAATGGCTGGCTGATCGTCTACATGCGTGTGCCCGATCTGCTGGCGACGCTCGGCATGATGTTCCTGCTCGTCGGCCTGCAGCGCATTCCAACCGAAGGCCGCTCGATCGCCACCGGCATGACCATGCCGGACGGTTCGGTCGCCAACGGCAAATTCTCCGACGCCTTCCTGGCGCTCGGCCGCCACCGCTTCGACTTCTTCATCCCGAACCTCATTCCAGTGTCGGTGGTGGTGCTGCTCGTGCTCGCCGTGCTGATCTGGTTCTTCCTCGAATACACCCGTTTCGGCCGCATGATGTATGCCGTCGGCAGCAATGAGCGCGCCGCCGAACTCGCCGGCGCGCCTGTCAAGGCATACAAGATCTGGGCTTACGTCATTTCAGGTGTTTTTGCCTCGATCGGCGGCATTTTGCTCGCTGCCCGGCTTGGACGCGGCGACATCGCCTCGGGTAATAATCTGCTGCTCGATGCGGTTGCCGCGGCGCTGATCGGCTACGCGGTGCTGGGTGCCGCCAAGCCGAATGCGTTCGGCACCGCCATCGGCGCGCTGTTCGTCGGCATCTTGCTGCAAGGCCTGACGATGATGAACGCGCCTTACTACACGCAGGATTTCATCAAGGGCGTGGTTCTGGTCGTCGCCCTTGTCTTCACCTTTGCGCTTTCGGGCAGGGGCAGGAGATAGCTTTCGACCGGAACAGGATTTTCGAGTTCAACAAGAGTGGAGGAAAACAAAGTGAGCATTACAAGAAGACTTCTGGGGAAGGTGGCGCTCGGATTGGCCGGCGCAACCATGCTGATGCAGTTTCCGGCTTTTGCCGCGGACAAGCCGGCGCCCTTCGACAAGCCCGGCGTCAAGATCGCGCTAGTGCGCTATCTCTCGACCGGTGACTTCTTCCAGGCCTATCTCTCGGGCGTCGAGGCGCAGTCGAAGGCGCTCGGCATCGACCTGCGCGTCCTCGACAGCCGCCAGGATGCCGCTCTTCAGTCCGACATGGTCGACCAGGCCATCGCGCTCGGCGTGCAGGGCATCATCATCCAGCACGGCCTGACGGAATCGATGAAGGATGCCGCGCAGCGTGCGGTCGACGCCGGCATCAAGGTTGTGGCCTTCGACGTCAATGTCGAAAACCCCAAGATCCCGCAGATCGAACAGTCCGATCGCGACTTGGCCCGCCTCGCGCTCGAGCAGGCGGTCAAGGACAATGGCGAGAGCTGGAATGCCGGCTATGTCTATGTCGCCGGCATCGCGCCGCTCGACCGCCGCAACGAGACCTGGGTTGACGTCAAGAAGAAATATGCCGGCATCAAGGAAGTCGCGATGTTCGGCACGCTCGACAATCCGATCGCCAACTCCGTCGCCAACCAGGCGCGTTCGGTGCTGACGGCGCATCCCGACATCAAGGTGATGTTCGCTCCCTATGATGAATTCGCCAAGGGCGTGAAGATCGCTGTCGACGAAGCGGGCTTGAACAAGGGCATCAAGATCTATTCGGCCGACATTTCGACCTCGGACATCGCTGCGATGCGCGAGCCCGACAGCGCCTGGGCCGCGACCGCCGCGACCAACCCGGCCGTCGTCGGCCAGGTCTCGGTGCGTGCGCTGGCACAGCTGCTGGCCGGTGAAGACCCCGGCCACAACGTCGTCGTGCCGCCGACACTGATCACCCAGAAGGACCTCATCGACAAGGACATCAAGAACATGGAGGACCTGTCGGCCAAGCTGCCGCAGTTCGCCCACGCCGATGTCGCGATGCCGGCCTGGATGCCGAACCCGAACGCCAAGTAACTTTCGCTATCGAAGGCCGCCTGCAGCCGCTTGCTGCAGGCGGCCTTTTTGCCGAATATCTGCAGCCGGCGCCAGGCTCCGGCCCAAGGTTCGGTGCGTATATGGAAGTCCAAGCGGCAATCGAGGAAAACCTGTCCGGCGCCGTCGCCGGAACCTTGTTTCGATGCCCGCAGGCCACCACGGGTGTCGTGGTGCTGGGTGGGTCGAGTGGCCGCGTCGATGTCGGGCGCGCACGGCTCTTTGCAAACGAGGGCTCGTCGGCTTTGGCCCTGCAATGGTTTAGCGGTGAGGGCCAGCCTCCCGGAATATGCGAAATTCCCCTCGAAACCTTCTTCGCGGCAACCGATTGTCTCCTTGAAACAGGATGCCACCGCATCGTCTATGTCGGCACATCCAAGGGTGCCGAGGCCTCACTGCTTGCGGCGGTCCATGACCCGCGCATCGACGCTGTGGTCGCCATCAGCCCGTCATCGGTGATTTGGGGAAATATTGGTGCTGGCCCGGATGGCGTCAGCTGGCCTGAACGATCCTCATGGTCGCTCGACGGAATCCCCCTGCCGTTTGTGCCGACGGATCCAAACTGGACACCAGAATACGTGGATGGCTTGGTATCCTACAGGGGACTCTTCGAACATTGCTTGAAAACCTTCAGGCAGGAAGCGGCTGCGGCGACCATCCCCGTTGAGACCGCATCGGCCGAGATCCTGCTGGTCGCAGGCGGTGACGATGCGCTGTGGCCCTCCCTATGGTTCGCGACAGAAATTGTTCGGCGGCGCAGCGAAGCAGGCAAGATCACACATCTCGTGTCATCGCCGGATGCGGGGCATCGCATTCTCTTGCCTGGCGAGAACACACCACGCTCGACATTGCATGCACATGGCGGCAATGACGAGGCCGAATCACGGTTGGGCAGAATGGCGTGGGAAGGCATCCGAGAACAGCTGTAGCTGCAGATCCCGAATACCTTCGCCTGTTTTGCGTCAGTCTCGGCCGGTTTTCCCTACCGCATCGCTGCCGCGATATTGCCGCCGTCGACGGTCGTCACGTCGGCGGTGGTGCGGTCGGCCAGCGCGTGATGCAGGAAGGCCTGCGCCACGTCCTGCGCCGTCACTTCCTGGCCGAGCAGATTGCCGGACATGTAGTCCTTCTCCGACACGCCGCGCGCGCCTGAGCGGCTGGCAATCATGGCGTCGGTCAAAAGGCCCGAGCGGATGCGGTCGGCGTTGACGGCGTTCGAGCGGATGCCATGCGCGCCATAGTCGAGCGCGTACTGCCTGGACAGGAACAGCGTCGCCGCCTTCGGCACGCCATAGGCGCCGAACTTCGGGCCGGGGTTGACGGCCTGCTTGGAGGTGTTGAACAGAAGCACGCCGCCGGTGCCCTGCTCGAGCATGATGCGCACGGCATTCTGCGCCACCGATTGGTGGGCGAAGAAATTGAGCTCGAAACTCTTGCGCAAAAGTGCATCGTCGAGCTCGCCGATGCGGCCTTCCCAGGCGGCGCCGGCATTGGAAACCAGGATGTCGACACCGCCGAACACGGCGACCGCTTTGTCGAAGGCGGCACGCACCTGTGCCGGGTCGGTGATGTCTGCGGCGACGCCGATCGAATTGTTGCCGGCTTTCTTCGCTGCATCGGCGGCTTTTTCGGCGTCGAGATCGACGACGACGGCATGGGCGCCATTGTCGGCGAACAGCTTTGCCGTCGCTGCACCGATCGCGCCGGCACCGCCGGTGATCAGCACCACCTGGCCGGTCAGCGGCTTCGGCTTGTTGGAGGCGAGCTTGGCCTGTTCCAGCGACCAGTATTCGAGCGGGAACAGGTCGGCCTTGGAAAGCGGATGGAACCGGCCGACGGCCTCGGCGCCACGCACTGCCTCGATCCACATCTCACCGACATCCGACGCGATCTTCGCGTCCTTCAGGGTGCGGCCGTGGCCGAACATGCCGAGGCCGGGCACCAGCGTCAGCCGCGGCATCTGGTCAAGCATGGTGCGCTTGACGTCGTCGAGCGCATCATTGGTTTCGAAATAGGCGCGATAATCCTTGGCGAACGCGTCGACATGGCTCTTGATCACCGCCTTGTAGTCGCCGGCCTTGTCCGCGTCGGGCGCCGGCAGCGCCATCGGCCCGGTTTTGATGCGGATCGACAGATCGGGCGTCGAGACGCCGCGCCCGGCATAATCGGCGATCTCGGCTGAATTGATGAAATCGACAATTGCCGGCGAAGTGCGGAAATCGCTGACCATTCGGTCGAAGCGGCCTTCGCCGCGCGCTACCGCCACCGCGCCGCGCAGCATCGGCGCGATCGACGCCGGCGTCGCGAGCTTTGCCGGCAAGGCTGCCTTTGCCGCCTTCGGCTTGCCGCTTGCGGCAATATAGTCCTCGGCGACGTTCACATAATGGATCATCCGGTCGTAGGCCTGCTTCGCATCGTCGCCGAAGGTGAAGATGCCATGCTTGTCGAGGATCAGGCCCTCGACGTCAGGATCGGCGTCGAAGATGTCGGCAGCCGCCTTGGCGAGGTCGAAGCCGGGCATGATGTAAGGCACGTAACCCATCTTGCTGCCGAAAACCGTCTTCACCAGCGGCTTGGAGTCCTCCTGGTCGACGATGGCGAGAATGGCGGTCGAGTGCGTGTGGTCGACGAATTTGTGCGGCAGGAAGGCATGCAGCAACGTCTCGACCGACGGGTTGGGCGAGGACGGATCGATGAGGTTGACGCGTTGCAGGGCAACCATGTCCTCGTCGGCCAGCCTGTTCAGCGCGCGCGCCTTGAGCAGCGGCTTGAGCTTGACCGCCGGCAGGCCCTGCGGCTCGATGACGCCCATGTCCCAGCCGCTGCCCTTGACGCACAGCACGTCCCACTGGTCGCCGACGAGGTCGGTTGCCGTCGTCTTGCAAGAAGTGTTGCCGCCGCCATGCAGGACCAGCCGTGGTTCGCCGCCGAGCAGCCGGGTCGTGTAGACGCGCAGCGCCAGGTCGCGGCCGACACCCTTTTTCGCGTAGTCGGCGACGAGTTTTTCGGCTGCTTCGTCATTCCACAAATTCTTCATGTTCGCTTCGTCCGGTTGTTTGTCTTTGATGGTGAAACAGGAATGCCGCGACGCTTTGATGACAATGCGCCGGCGACGGAGAGGGGATTTCCTAGGAGGCCTTTTCTGTCGTGGCAGCAGCATGATCCAGGAGCCGCTGCGCCATGTGCGCGCCGACCACCAGATGCGTGCAAAGGCCGCCGGCGATCGCCGCGAGCAGCGGTTCGAACTTGCTGTCCTCCTGCACCACCACCAACCGCCTGGCGATGGCGCGCAGCGATGCAAGCTCGGCGGAGATCACCCGCCTGTTATAACTGCAGTCGAGCACCTTGCCCTCGGCGTCTATGATCTGCCCGGCAATCACGCCGGCAGCGCCTTGGCTGCGCAGATCCGCCATTTCACTTGGCGTCAGCGCGCCGCATTTGACCAGATGGCTGTCGGCGTCGACCGCGCCGACCGAGTATAACGCCAGGTCGCATTCGCCGACACCCGACAATTGTTCCCGGATCACCGGCTCGGCACGCAGCGCACGCGCAAGTTCTTCCGTAGACAGCACCAGCGGCGCGTAGAAATTGAGCCCTTTGGCGTTGAGCCGCCGCGCGATTTCCATAGTGCATTGGTCGGGGCGATAGGAATAGGGCGCGCCGAGATTGCCGCAGAGCTGCACCACCGTGACATCCTGCAGATCGGCATAGGACATGACGTCGGCAATCATATAGACGGTGCGGCCCCAGGCGACGCCGATGCGGTCGCCCTTCTTGACCAGTTCGAGAAAGACGCTCGCCGCCAGCACGGCGATTTCCGTCGACGGGTCGGCAATATGATCATTCTCCGGCGCGATCCAGACGGCGTCGAGGCTCAGCGCATCCTCGAGCTTGCGCGCCAGCACGTCGTCGGTGAAAAGCTGGGTCGAAGTCGAGATGTTGACGATGCCGGTCTCGCGCGCCTTGCGCAGGTACATGGCGACCGAGGCACGGGAAATGTTAAGCTGGCTCGCCACCTGGTCCTGCCGCAGGCCATGGGCATAGTAGAGCCAGGCGGCCTTGTGGATGAGTTGTTCTGCCGGTCGGATCGCCATGCCGTCTCCTCAGCTGACATTATTCACGGCTCTCGACAAAAGTCAAACTGGGCAGAGGTATGCGATGCTCCCGCTTGCGCCGAATCTGGTTCATCATTGTGCCGAATGCGCTCCGTCGTGGCATCGTTTGTGGTGACGCGGCCCGAGCCTGTGATTAGAACGTCTGAAAGAAAATCGCGGGGGAGCATGGGATGGGCAATCCTTACGAACAGGATCTCGACAAGAACGCGGCCAACCATCAGCCGCTGACGCCGCTCACCTATCTGGAGCGCGCGGCCAAGACCTATCCCGACCATATCGCCATCATCGATGGCCGCCAGCGCATCGACTATCGCACTTTCTGGCAGCGGTCGCTGAAGCTTGCCTCGGCCCTTCAGAAGCGCGGCATCGGCAAGGGCGACACCGTCACCGTCATGCTGTCAAACACGCCGCCGATGCTGGAGGCGCATTTCGGCGTGCCGATGACCAAGGCGGTGCTGCATTCGCTCAACACCCGCCTCGATGCGGCGGTCATCGCCTTCCAACTCGATCATGCCGAGACCAAGGTGCTGATCGTCGACCGCGAATTCTCCGGCGTCGTCAAGCAGGCCCTGGAACTGGCCAGGGTCAAGCCGCTGGTCATCGACTATGACGATCCCGAATACGCCGCCGACGCGCCGTACCCAAAGGGCGAGCGGGTAGGCTCACTGGACTATGAGGCATTTGTCGCAGGCGGCGACGCGGACTTCGCCTGGTCGATGCCCGACGACGAGTGGGATGCGATTTCGCTCAACTACACGTCCGGAACGACGGGCAATCCGAAGGGCGTCGTCTACCACCATCGCGGTGCGGCCCTGATGGCCTACACCAACACCATCCATGCCGGCATGGCCAAGCACGCGGTCTATTTGTGGACGCTGCCGATGTTCCACTGCAATGGCTGGTGCTTTCCCTGGACGCTCGCCGTCCAGGCCGGCACCCATGTCTGTCTGCGCTGGGTGCGGCCGAAGCCGATCTACGATGCGATCGCCGATCAGGGCGTCACCCATCTGTGCGGCGCGCCGGTCGTCATGTCGGTGCTGATCAATGCCAGGGACGAGGACAAGCGCGCATTTCCGCAGACGGTCACTTTCAACACGGCTGCAGCACCCCCGCCGGAAGCCGTGCTGTCGGGGATGGCGGATGCCGGCTTTGCCGTCACCCATCTCTACGGCCTGACCGAGACCTATGGCCCGGCGGTCGTCAACGAATGGCACGGCGCCTGGGATGATCTCGAAAAGGGCGAGCGCAGCGCCAGGAAGGCGCGGCAGGGCGTGCGCTATGCAGCGCTCGAAGGCCTGACGGTCATGGACCCCGAGACGATGCGGACGACACCGGCCGACGGCGAGACAATCGGCGAGGTCATGTTCCGCGGCAACATCGTCATGAAGGGCTACCTGAAAAACCGCAAGGCGAGCGACGAAGCCTTCGCCGGCGGCTGGTTCCATTCCGGCGATCTCGGCGTCATGCACCCCGATGGCTACATCCAGCTCAAGGACCGCTCCAAGGATATCATCATCTCCGGTGGCGAGAACATTTCCTCTATCGAGGTCGAGGACGCGCTCTACAAGCACCCGTCGGTTGCCTCTTGCGGCGTCGTCGCCAGGCCCGACGACAAATGGGGCGAAGTGCCTGTTGCCTATGTCGAGCTGAAACCCGGCAAGGTCGCGACCGAAGCCGAGATCATCGATCACTGCCGCGCGCTGCTTGCCCGGTTCAAAGTGCCGAAGGCGGTCATCTTCGCCGAAATCCCGAAAACCTCGACCGGCAAGATCCAGAAATTCCGGCTACGCGAGATGGCCAAGGGGGCTTAGCTGCATCGCCACCCATGCTTCGCCTCGACAATTTGTCGCGGGCTTCCGGGCTTCGTCATCCTAGGGTGTAGCAGTCGCGAGCGACGTCGCGGAAACCCTGGAGCTGCTCCGCAGCCCAAGGGATCCATGCCGTCACCTTGCGGCCGAGCTCCGACAGTCGAGAATGGCGGCTGCAGGCTACAGCTCGCTGACCGGTGTAACCTATTGATCCGTCGCACTCTTTGACCAACGCCGCGGCATGGATCCTAGGGTCTGCGCCGCGTCGCTTCGCTCCTTGCTTCGCCCTAGGATGACGAATTCATCAGGGCCAGCCGCTAACAGCGATCGTCGATTCCACCTTCTCACTGTCACCATCTGTCACCATTCGTACGTGTATACCGAATTCGCATTGACAGGTCCTTCTTTTCGATTTACGAGTGATGAAAATCAAAATTCGTCACTCGTAAATCGATAGAGGATCATGTCCGAAGCCGCCACCATAGTCGCCGAAGCCGCCCGACAGGAAAATGTAACGCGCATTCTCGATTGCGCCGAGCGCCTGTTCCGGCACTATGGCTACGGCAAGACCAATGTCGCCGACATTGCGCGTGAGCTCGGCATGTCGCCGGCCAACATCTACCGTTTCTTCGCCTCCAAGGTCGAAATCCACCAGGCCGTCTGCGGCCGGATGCTCGGCGCCAGCTACAAGATGGCCTACGAGATTTCGCGTCTGCCGATCAGCGCCGAGGAGCGGCTCCGGCGCTACGTGCATGCGCAATACAAGATGACGATGGAGGTCATGCTCGACGACCAGAAGGTCCACGAGATGGTCATCGTCGCCCTCGAACGGGATTGGGGTGTGATCGACAAGCATGTCGACAGCATTCACGACCTGTTCGCGGAAATCATTCGTGACGGGATCGAGGCCGGTGAGTTCAGAAAACAGGATCCGGTTATCGCGTCTCGCTGTTTCGGCGCCGCGACCGTCATCCTGTGTCACCCGCAGATGGTGGCGCAATGCCTTGCCAAGACCAACCGGGCAATGCCTGACGACCTCGTCGACTATGCAATCAAGGCCTTGAAGTAGCCTCCGCCCGTCGGGCGCCGGTTTCAACGATTCATCTCCATTTCGGGAGTACGCGCGTGTCTTCGTTCAGTTCAATCATCGGCAGGCTGCCGGTTGTAGGCCCGGTGCTGCTTGTCACCGCCACTCTCGGGCTTGCCGGCTGCAGCCAGGAAAAAGCCGAAGTCAAGGATATCATCCGCCCGGTCAAGGTTGTCGAGATCGCGAAGGTAAATGACACCCGCACGCTCTCCTATTCCGGCTCGGTGAGGGCCCGCACCGAGAGCGCTCTGGCATTTCGCGTCAATGGCAAGATCACCGAGCGCCTCGTCGATATCGGCCAGCATGTGGCCTCGGGCGATGTGCTCGCCCGCATCGATCCCATTGACTACGACCTTTCGGTCAAGAGCGCGCAGGCAGCGCTCGATGCCGCCGAGCGGCAGGTCGAGACCGTGGAACTCGCCCGCAAGCGTGCCGAGCAGCTTTTTGCCAAGAATTTTGCCCCGAAATCACAGCTCGAACAGGCGACCTTGACCTATGACCAAGCGGTCGCCACCCGTGATTCCGCCCTTTCGACACTGGCTCAGGCGAAGAACCAGGTCGGTTATACCGATCTCAAGGCCGACAGGGATGGCATCGTCACCACGGTCAGCGCCGACGTTGGCCAGGTGGTCGGTTCCGGTACGCCGGTTGTCACTGTCGCTGTCGAAGGCGAAAAGGAAGTGCTGATCGCCGTCCCCGAAATGGAAATCGCCGAATTCAAGCCGGGCAAGGCGGTCAAGGCGGGCTTCTGGTCGGACGATGCGCTGGCGCTCGACGGCAAGGTCCGCGAAGTCGCCGGC
>NZ_RZRP01000330.1:0-6406 GCF_003997795.1 Mesorhizobium sp. M7A.F.Ca.US.005.03.2.1
GCGCCAAGCCGGCCTTCAAGGGCAACAACAAGCGCCGCTTCGGCGGTAAGCGTCCGGCTGCGCGGGCCGCGTAAGCCAGACCGCGCTGTAGTCAGTCAAGCTTCGGCTGGCTGATTGCCGAGACGAAACAAGAAAAGGGCGGCCGAAGCGATGCTTCGGTCGCCCTTTTTCGTCGGCCTACTTCACCACCGCTTCGATCCAGACGGC
This sequence comes from Mesorhizobium sp. M7A.F.Ca.US.005.03.2.1, assembly GCF_003997795.1. Classification (NCBI taxonomy): domain Bacteria; kingdom Pseudomonadati; phylum Pseudomonadota; class Alphaproteobacteria; order Hyphomicrobiales; family Phyllobacteriaceae; genus Mesorhizobium; species Mesorhizobium sp. M7A.F.Ca.US.005.03.2.1. The sequence continues at coordinate 208 of NZ_RZRP01000330.1, forward strand.
GATCCTTTGCGCCAGAAACGCCGTGGTCGATGGCGACAGTGCGTCGCCGGCAATGACGTGATTGTCCGGGTCGCCAGTGTCGTCGACCGGAACCAGTTCATGCGGCGCGCCCCAGCGCCCGGCAATCTCGCGGCTGCGGTCGGCCCGCACCACTTTGTCCGAATCAGAAAAGATGAACAAAGCAGGGACGGTCGCCTTCTCCACCGGCGCGCCATAGGCAAGCTCGGTCAGCGCCTGCATCGGCAAGGTTGCTTCGATCGGATAGCGGGTGGTCCAGAATTTTTCATTCAGCGCGTTGCGCGGCACGAAGCTATGTTCCTTGCCGGCGACCAGCCTGGCGATTTGTTTGCCCCACGGCATGGTCAGGATCCCGGCGCCCGAAGTCTTGACCCCGAAGTTCGGGGAGATGAACGCAATCGCCGCCACCCCGTCCGACGCACCGGGCTGCGTTGCCGCCCAGACCGCCAGCGAGCCGCCGGTCGAAGTCGAGATGACGATCACCTTGTCGCCGATCGCCCGGCCGATGGCGAGCGCCTCCTCATAGTCGTTGATCCAGGCATTGATGCTGCCTTGCGTCATCGCCGCGCCATCCTGCCCATGACCGGTAAGCCGTGTGTAGAAGAGATTGGCGTCAAGCTGTTCCGCCACTTCGTCAGGCAGCGGGCGGACCTCGCCCTTCGATGCGGAAAAGCCGTGGATGTAGACGATCGATAGCGGGGTCCTGGCATGCACCAACGGATCGGCCCAGACGATCTCCTTCTCCAGCCCGTCTCGGATTCCGGGGATGGCGGCTTCCGCCTTTGCCACATAGGCCTGCGGATCGTCGCCGATGAGCGAGGGATCGAAACGGATCGTGGTGTCGACGCGAACGCGCGGGCCGAACACGAAGGCCAGTGCGAGAACGGCAATAAGGCCCAGCACAGCAAGCACGATCGTCGCCCCATCGCAGACTCCACGCGGCACTTGTCTCAACCATGGCGACGGCGGCCCGAAAACGGGGAGCCTGCCAATTTCGCAGGCGTCCTATTCGATCGGCGGCTTGCGGTCGTAATGCAGAGGCCGCGCCTTCCAACTGGTCATCAGGCTGATAAACCCTCTGCACAGCGGCCTCGGCAGCAGGGCGAGCAGTTTCAGCGGCCAGCTTGTCCGGCGCGGGAAATGGACTTCGAAGCCGCCCGATTTGATGCCCCGCGCCATGCGGCGCGACGCACGGCTGACCGGCATCAGTCCCGGCATCGGCAGCATGTTCTTCTCAGTCAGCGGGGTGTCGATGAAGCCAGGATTGAACACCTGGATACGCACGTTCATCTTGTCGAAATCATACTTCAGCGACTCGGCCAGGATGTTGATGGCCGCCTTGGTGCCGCCATAGGCGGCCGTTGTCGGCCAGCCGAAATAGGACGTCACGGAGCCGACCAGCACGACATGGCCGCGCGCCCGCACACGCATGCGTTCGACCGCGGGCACGAGACCGTTGATGATGCCGAAATAATTGACCTCGAAGGACCGGCGAAAGTCGTTGACGACAAGATTCTCCCCCGGCGTCGAAATGTAATTCCCAGCATTGAAGATGGCGAGCACGATGGGACCGAGCTCCTTCTCGATCGCAGCGACGGTCCTTGCCATGCGCGGCTCGTCGGTGACGTCGCAGGGAAAGGCCGTGACGCTGCCCGGCATCTGCGCGGTCTCGACGACAAGCGTGTCGAGCGGATCGTCGTCGAGCGCCGTCACCGCGACGGCATAGCCCTGGGAAGCAAGATCCCTGGCCAGGGCACGGCCGATGCCGCTCGATCCGCCCGTGATCCAGGCGACGCCGTGCTTCGGGTTGGCCCGGTAGAGTGTCATGCTGCGCCCTGTCGACTTGTTGGTGCTTTGCTCTAGCGATGAAGAAATCGAATGAAAAGCTGCTTTTCAACGTCAGCCGGAAAATGAGCTGTGGCGCAAGAGGTCGGTTTCGGGAAGCGCTGACGCAACTACAGTACCGCAAATGCGACTGGACCAGACAAATTCTTGCCTTGAAACTGCAGCTTCGGGTTTCTAGGGTTTCGGCGCACCTACACAAGGAATCCTGAATGCCCCGTTCTGTGATCGACGCGATCGGCAACACGCCTTTGATCCGCCTCAACAAAGCTTCGGAACAAACCGGTTGCGAGATCCTGGGCAAGGCCGAATTCATGAATCCGGGCCAGTCGGTCAAGGATCGCGCCGGCCTGTTCATCATCCGCGATGCCGAGCAGCGTGGGCTGCTGAGACCCGGCGGTGTCGTCGTCGAGGGAACGGCGGGCAACACCGGCATCGGGCTGACGCTGGTCGCCAAGGCGCTCGGCTATCGCACCGTCATCGTCATTCCCGACACACAGAGCCAGGAGAAGAAGGACACGATCAAGCTGCTCGGTGCCGAACTGATCGAAGTGCCTGCCGTGCCCTACAAGAACCCCAACAATTATGTGAAACTGTCGGGGCGGCTGGCCGAGCAACTGGCGCGGACCGAGCCGAACGGCGCCATCTGGGCCAACCAGTTCGACAATGTTGCCAACCGTGACGGCCATATCCGCACCACAGCGGAGGAAATCTGGAGCCAGACCGGGGGCAAGGTCGATGGCTTTGTCTCGGCGGTCGGTTCCGGCGGCACGCTGGCCGGCGTCGCCTTTGGGCTGAAGGCGAAAAGCAAGGATGTGAAGATCGCGCTGGCCGACCCTCTGGGGGCCGCGCTCTACTCCTTCTACACCAGCGGCGAGCTGAAGTCCGAAGGCAGCTCGATCACCGAAGGCATCGGGCAGGGGCGCATCACCGCCAATCTCGAAGGGTTCACGCCGGACTTTTCCTTCCAGATCCCCGATGAGGATGCGCTGCCGATCGTCTTCGACCTGATCCAGGAAGAGGGGCTTTGCGTCGGTGGCTCGACCGGCATCAACATTGCCGGCGCGATCCGCCTGGCCAGGGAATTGGGTCCCGGCCACACCATCGTGACCATTCTTTGTGACTACGGCACGCGCTATCAGTCAAAACTGTTCAACCCGGAATTCCTGCGCGAGAAGCAACTGCCGGTGCCAGGCTGGATGGAGCTGAAGAGCACAATTTCGGTGCCGTTCGAAAAGGTCGCGTGATGGCAAACAGGACGGATGCCCTGTTTCGCGACGACGCCTATCTGCGCACGGCGGATGCGAAGATCGTTGCCGTCAACGATCGCGGCGGCATCATCCTCGACCGGACGATCTTCTACGCCACTTCGGGCGGCCAACCGGGCGATACCGGTTATCTCGAACGCGCGGACGGCAGCCGCATCGCCATTGCCGCTACCCTCACCGGCGAGACCAAGGACGAGATCATCCATGTGCCGGCGCCGGAGCAAGCAGTGCCACAGGTCGGCGAGACGGTGAGGCTGGCCATCGACTGGGAACGCCGGCATCTCCTGATGCGCATGCATGCGGCTTGCCATTTGCTCACCGTCGTCTGTCCGTTTCCAATCACCGGTGCCGCCGTTTCCGAGGACGACAGCCGTGTCGACTTCGACGCTCCGGATGCCGGCTTCACCAAGGAGGACATCACCGCCGGGCTGATGGAGCTGGTGCGGGCCGATCATCCGATCTTTGTCAGGCTGATCAGTGACGAGGAACTGGCCGCCAATCCCGGCCTGGTGAAATCCAAGAACGTCCGGCCGCCGGCCGGCACCGGCAAGATCCGCCTGGTCTGTATCGGCGACAACGCCTCGGTGGACAGTCAGCCCTGCGGCGGCACCCATGTGAAGAGCACTGGCGAAGTCGGCGAAATCCACATCGGCAAGATCGAGAAGAAGGGCCGTGAAAACCGGCGCTTCCGCATCCGCTTTGGGCCGATGCCGGCAAACTGAACAGACAGTGATCGCCAAAAGGCGAGCAGGAGCACAAAATGGCCGAGGACAGCCCCTTCACCGTCGACGCAGACTGGCTGCAGCAACGTCTCGGCGAGCCGGGCCTGACGATCATCGACGCATCCTGGTATCTCCCGGCGCAGAAGCGCGATGCGCGCGGCGAGTATGATTCGGCCCACATCCCGGGTGCACGATTTCTGGATCAGGATGCCGTTTCGGATCCGGATTCGCCCTTGCCGCATACGCTGCCGTCACCGCAGCATTTTGCCCAGTATGTCGGCGCCATGGGCGTTTCGGCCGATGACACCATCGTCGTCTACGATGGTCCGGGCTTCTTCTCGGCGCCCCGGGCGTGGTGGATGTTCAGGGTGATGGGCGTCTTCCAGACCTATATTCTGGATGGCGGCTTCGATGGCTGGAAAGCCGCCGGCAGACCGGTGACGGCTGAGCCGACGAAGATCGCGCCAAGCGTGTTTCATGCCGATTTCGACTCCGGGCGCGTCGCCAGCCTCGCCGACATGCGCCGGATCGTCGACACCAGGGCAAGCCAGATCGCCGACGCCCGTGGGCCGGGCCGCTTCACCGGCACTGAACCTGAGCCGCGCGCGGGTATCCGCTCCGGCCATATGCCTGGCGCGCGCAATCTGCCCTATTCGGCGCTGTCGGAAAATGGCGAGCTGCTGTCGAAGGACCGCCTGCGCAAGGCGATCGAGGAGGCCGGCATCGATCTGTCGAAACCTGTCGTCACCTCATGCGGCTCCGGCATTACCGCAGCGGTGGTGACGCTGGCGCTGGAAACACTTGGCCATACCAACAACTGGCTTTACGACGGCTCCTGGACGGAGTGGGGCGGGCTTTCCGACACGCCTGTCGTGACCGGCCCCGTTGTGATCGGCAAGGAATGAAGACGATGGAAAACGGCGCGCTGGAAGATATTGACGTCACGGTGACGTTTCTCGAGATGCATGTGCCGCCGGCCTATTCGCCGCCGGTGCCCTACAACCGTCAGATCGCGCTGCTGAAGACCAAGGACATTCCGCTGCATTTCTACCGCTATCTGATGGACCGGGTGGGGCGCAAATGGCACTGGGTCAATGTGCTGAGGCTGGATGACGACGAGCTTGCCGCCGGCATTCATCGCGAGGATCGCGACATCAGGGTCCTTTATCTCGACGGCGCACCCGCCGGCTTCTTCGATCTCAAGCCGCATCTGCCGGAAGAAGTCGAGCTCGCCTATTTCGGCATGATGGAACATGCGACGGGACAAGGCATCGGCCGCTGGTTCCTGGGCTCCGCGATCGCTGCCGCATGGTCGCATGGGCCGAAGCGGGTGACGGTGCAGACCTGCACGCTCGATCATCCGGCGGCTCTGCCGCTCTACCAGAAGCTCGGCTTTGCACCGGTGGCGCAAAAGAAGGAAATCGTGCATCCGCTGCCTTTCGCCGAGCGCGCGGCCAGCGTCATGCGGCCCTAGCCGGAAGCTGACACCAGCTCGAATCTGAACCTGTCGTTCATCGGCCCTTCAGGCTGCTTTTGGCATGTTGCCCGCACCATCAATGCGGCCAAGGCCGAAGGAGACGAAGACATGCTGACCCGCCGTACTCTTGCCGCCGCGCTGATCGCGGCGATTGCCATGCCAAGCCTGGCCGCAGCCCAGGCGACAACGCCTTCGGCCGCGACGATCGAGCGGAAGCTCGAGGCGGCACCGCGTGTGAAATTGCGGCCGAACGAGCGCGTCACCATCCGGGAATTCAAGCGGCGCCCGGATTTGCGCCGCATGGCCCGCTCGATCGATATCCAGTCGATCAACTTCGCCTTCGGTTCGGCGGCTATTGCCAACTCGCAATACGACAAGATCGAGACTATTGCCGACGCGCTGCGGCGAATCCTGCGCCGCGATCCCGGCGCCCGCGTGCTGATCGAAGGCCATATCGACGCCGTCGGCTCCTTCCAGTCGAACCAGGCCCTGTCCGAACAGCGCGCCGCTTCGCTCAAGCGCACATTGGTGCGCGAATTTAGGGTGCCCGGCCATGCACTGGAAACGGTTGGTTACGGTGAGGAGTTTTTGCTGGTGCAGACGCAGAACGAAAACTGGCAGAATCGCCGGGTGACGCTGCGCCGCTTCGACGATTTCATCCGTTGAGTCGCAGCTCCGAAATTTAATTAGCCGGCGCCTTTGACAGGAACCTGATGAGAGCCGATCGCCGAGGGGCGATCGGCTTTTCGACATTTGGCAGGAATCGGGTGGGCGGCGAGGGTTCAAGGACATAATTTCCAATCACGACACCGGAGATTTTTCCATGACCATCCAGTTCAAAGCTTTGCCGACCGAAGCTGTCAGGACGCTGC
>NZ_RZRP01000331.1:0-6394 GCF_003997795.1 Mesorhizobium sp. M7A.F.Ca.US.005.03.2.1
GGACAGCGGTGCGATCGGTGCCACCTTGCCGACTGTCGCGCCGATGGCGCTGACGACGGCCAGCGTCGCATAGGTGCCCCAGGCCATGAAGTCGCCATGGGCAAAGTTCGAGAAGCGCAGGATCGAATAGGTAAGCGTCACGCCGATGGCGCCCAGGCCGATCATCGAACCCGTCAGCAATCCGTCGACGACAAATTGCAAGCTCATGCCCCACCTCCTGTGCCGGACTTGCGGGGGCGCTGGCCGAGATAGAGTTCGGCGACCACCGGATCGTTCCACAGCTCGGAGGCAATGCCCTCGTGCCGGTCTTTGCCTTCGACCAGCACATAGGCGCGGTCGCCGATGGCGAGCGCTGCCTTGGCATTCTGTTCGACGAGCAGGATGGTGACGCCGGACTTGCGGATGTTTGCCAGCATCTCGAACACCATCGAGACGAATTTCGGCGACAGGCCGGCCGACGGCTCGTCTAGCACCAGCACCTTGGGGTGGACGATCAGCGCCCGCGCAACGGCGAGCATCTGCCGTTGTCCGCCCGAGAGGTTGCCGGCGGCGGTGCGGCGCTGGCGGACGAGATCGGGGAAGGCGGCATACATCTCCTCGATGCGCGCAGGAATCTCGCGCCGCTCAAGGATGCCGCAAGCAACTCTGAGATTGTCCTCGACCGACATCAGTGGGAAGATGTTTTCGGTCTGCGGCACGAAGGCCAGCCCGAGGCGCACCATGGTGTGGGCCGGCGCGGCAGTGATGTCCTTCCCGTCCAGAAATACTGTGCCGCCGGTGATCGGGACGAGGCCGGCGATGGCCTTGATGAAGCTAGACTTGCCGGCGCCGTTGGGGCCGAGCACCACGACGATCTCGCCCTTGGCGACGGTGATCGAGGCGCCGCGCACGATCGGCACGCCGGGCTCGTAGCCGGCTTCGAGGTCGCGGACATCGAGAACGATCTCGCTCATGCCGCGCCTCCGAGATAGGCCTCGATGACGCGCGGGTCGCGAGCGACCTCTTCGGCCGTGCCTTCGCTGAGCAACTGGCCGCTCGCCATGACGAGGACGCGATGGCAGAGCCGCGTCACCATGTCGATATTATGCTCGATCAGCAGGAAGGTGATACCGCGCGCATTGATGTCGCGGATGCGGTCGATGATGACTTCGAGCAGCGTCGCGTTGACGCCGGCCGCCGGTTCGTCGAGCAAGATGATCGCCGGATCGGCCATCATCACGCGGGCGAGTTCGAGCAGCTTGCGCTGGCCGCCGGAAAGCACGCGCGCCGGCTCATGCGCGAGATGGGCGAGGGCGACCAGTTCCAGCAGTTCAAGCGCCTTTGTCCTGGCGGCCCTTTCCTGCGCGGCGACGCGCCATGGCGTGACGAAATTGGCAAGCAGCTTTTCGCCGGCCTGACCCTGTGCCGCCAGCATGATGTTTTCGATCAGCGTCAGGTTGGGCAGCGGGCGCGGTATCTGAAACGTGCGGCCGAGACCGCGTCCGATGCGCAGATGTGCTGCTTCGCCCGAGACGCGCGCGCCGTTGAGAAGGATTTCGCCGCTGGTCGGCAATATGCTGCCGGCAAGCAGGTCGAACATCGTCGTCTTGCCGGCGCCGTTGGGGCCGATGAGGCCGAGGATTTCGCCCGCTTTGACGTTAAACGAGACGTCGTTGACCGCGACAAGGCCGCCGAACCGCCTGACGACATTCCTTGCCGTCAGAACCGGCGCGCGGGTTTCCCCTTGCCGTTTGGTTGCCTCGCTCATCAAACCCTCTGGCCGAAGACGATCGCTGCCGCCTCCTGATTATGATTTGTGATCACACTTGCGTTGATCACGCTATTCGGCTTTAATTTCCTCCGCAAGCCGAAAACCGGCCACGAACGGAATTCCATGCAAAAGGCTGCCATCGAAAAGAACAACGAGGTGATCGCGGCCCAGCTTGCGCCGGTCGGCCGCGAGACCGTGCAGGACCGCGTTTATTCCGAGCTGCGCCGCGCCCTGATTGGCGGCCTGTTCGAACCGAGCCAGGTGCTGACCATCCGTGGCCTGGCTGACGCCTTGGTCACCTCGACCATGCCGGTGCGCGAGGCGCTCGGCCGGCTGATCACGGAAAAGGCGCTGGAGGCGCTGCCCAACCGTTCGGTGCGCGTGCCGCCGATCACGCTGGAACGCCTCGACGATCTCCTGCGGGCTCGCATCCTGATCGAGGGCGAGGCGATCGCGCTGGCCGCCGCCCGCATGGGTCCGCGCCAGATCGCCACCATCGAAACCATCCTCGCCGAATGGGACGAGATGCGGGCTTTGAAACACAAGAAGGACGTCGACCGCGAAGTGACGCTCAACCAGAGCTTTCATTTCGAGATTTACCGCTCCTGCGGTTCGGCCGTGCTGATCCCGATGATCGAGAGCCTGTGGCTGCAATCGGGTCCCTGCATTCGTGTCGCCATCTACGCCTTCTCGGAAGCCGGCGAGGTCGACACCGCCCAATATCACCGCCGCATCGTCACGGCGCTGTCCACGCAGGATGCGCAGGCGGCGCGCGAGTCGCTGGTCGCCGACATCAGCCGACCCTTCACCTTCCTGCGCAGCAAGTTGCAGGCCGCCGCCGCGAAAGACCAGACATGACCGCCATCAGGATCACCGAGCCGCGCTCGCAGCTTTCCGTAACGGCATTGCTGCTGCCCGAGAAGGCGCCGGAAAACGCTGCCTTCCTCTTGGCCTACCTCGGCACGCCACGCGTTGTTCCGGGCATCCATGCGATGTGGACGGGGCCTGAGATTTCCTGTCCGGTTCCATCAACCGACCTCGAGGGCCAGGCCTATGCAAAACCGTTGCCGGCCGAGAACGCGACGCTGAACCCGCAGCCGGGCGACATCGTACTGTCCTACGTGCCGCCACGCATGTGGGGCGGCAATCCCAATGCGATCTTCGACATTGGCCTCTACTACGGGCAGGGCGCGCGGCTCTTGTTCCCGATAGGCTGGCTGGCCGGCAGTGTGGTGGCGCAGGTGCGCGTCGAAGAGCGTGACCGGTTCGCCGCCGCGTGCGGTGTCATCCGCCGCAACGGCGCCTGCGATGTCACCTTCAGCCTGATGGAGGCCTGACATGGCCGACGACAGTTTCGAGCTGTTCGACCTTCGCGTCGAGGCCATCATCCCCAAGGACAAACCTATCTATTGCGGCGCCAAGGAAGGCGATTATTTCGAGCTCAAGGGCGAGATGCTGTCGATGCCGGCAGGGCAGGTTTTTTCGATCTATTCGATCGCCGCCGTGTTGCCGCTGCTGGCAGCCAAGCAGCGCCCAACCCACCCGAACGACTGGATGACCTCGGACGCCGAGATCGCTTGTCCCGATCCCAATTGCGGCAGCCGGCTGCGGATCGTCAGGGCCGCCAAGCGGCGGTTCAGCCACGCCGAGACGACGGCGGTGCCGCTGCCGAAAGAGGATGACCTTAGATGACCGCCAAGACCTTCGAACTCGGCCCCGGCTACACCATCTCGCGCGTCATTCGCGGCGGCTGGCAGCTGGCTGGCGGCCACGGCGCCATTGACCGCAGCCAGGCGGTGGCCGATCTGATCGCCACGTTCGATGCCGGCATCTGGACCTATGACTGCGCCGACATCTACACCGGCGTCGAGGAGTTGATCGGTGCCGCGCGCCTGCGGCTGGCCAGCGAGCGCGGCCTCGACGTCGCGGCCCGGATGAAGGTGCACACCAAGCTGGTGCCCGACCTCGAACGGCTGGCCAGTATCAGCCGTGACTACATCAGGGGCATCATCGACCAGTCATTGCGGCGGCTGAAGACCGAGCGGCTCGATCTCGTGCAGTTCCATTGGTGGGACTATGAACAGCCGCGCTATGTCGATGCCATGGGCTGGCTCAACGAGCTTCGGTTGGAGGGCAAGGTGCGAAATCTCGGCACCACCAATTTCGACACGCCAAGGCTCGCCGAGATACTCGCTGCCGGCATCCCGCTGGTCAGCCAGCAACTGCAATATTCCGTGCTCGACCAGCGCCCGGGCAGCAGCCTGGCCGCGCTCGCAAAACAGAACGGCGTCAGCTTCCTCTGCTATGGTTCAGTCGCCGGCGGCTTCCTCAGCAACAAATGGCTCGGTGCGGCCGAGCCCGCCACGCCGCTCGAAAACCGCTCGCTGGTCAAGTACAAGCTGATCATCGACGATTTTGGCGGCTGGGAGCTGTTCCAGCACCTGCTGCAAGCGCTGAAGGCCGTTGGCGACCGCCACGGCGTTGACGTCGCCACCATCGCCAGCGCCTGGGTGCTGGAGCAGCCGCAAGTGGCGGCGGTCATCGTCGGCGCCCGCAACCAGGCCCACGCCATTGCCAATGCGAAAATCATGGACGTTGCGCTCCACGCCGAGGACCGGGAGCGGATTGCGGCCGTCATCGCGCAAGGCACCGGCCTCGAAGGTGACGTCTACACGCTGGAACGCGACCGCCGCGGCCGCCACGGTTCGATCATGCATTACAACCTCAATGCGGGGAAGAAATGAGCGGCGAACCCTCCCTGTTTTCACGCGCCAGCGCCGAAATCATCGACCTGCACCGCTTCTTCGTCGACTGGTTCGTCGCCGCGCGAGCCAACACGGTGGACTTCGGCCGCTTCGAACGCGCCATGGGCAAGGACCTCAGCATGGTGGCGCCGGACGGGCAGATCCTCGATCGCGAAGCGGTCGTCGACCATGTCCGCGCAAGCCGTGCTTCCTGCGACGATGGTTTCGCCATTTCGATCGAGGACATCCGGCCCGGCTGGCAGGACGCGGATACCATCGTCGTCCTCTATGTCGAAGCGCAGCTGCGCGCAGGCAAGCACAGCCGCCGTCAATCGAGCGCCGTCTTCACGACCAGTTCATCGGCGCCCAACGGCGTCGAATGGCGACATCTGCATGAAACCTGGCTGCAGGTGCCGGAACGCTGAACAAGCTCCAGAACTCAAATACAGTCGAGTAACGAAAGGGGAACAACAATGACAAAGACGATACTCCAACTCACCACAGCGCTGGCCCTCGTCACGATGGCGGGTGCTGCGCAGGCCGCCGATTGCAAGATCACCGTCGGCCTCGTCATGGAGCTGACCGGCCCGGCCGGTGAATACGGCCAGGCCGGCGCCAAGTCGGTCGAGATGGCCTTCCGCGACATCAACGGAGCCGGCGGGGTGCGCGGCTGCGATCTCGTCACCGACACGCGCGACAGCCAGAGCCAGGGCAACATCGCCGTCGACGCCGCCACTCAGCTTGTGCAGGTCAAGAAAGTGCCGGTCATCATCGGCGGCATCATCTCGTCGGTGTCGATCCCGATCCTGACCTCGGTGACCGCGCCAGCCAAGATCGTCCAGGTCTCGCCAGCGTCATCCTCGCCGACTCTGACGGCGCTCGGCCGCGACGGCAAGACCAACGGCATCTTCTTCCGCACCATCACCTCGGATGCGCTGCAGGGTGTCGCCGCCGCCAAATATGCCATCGACAAGGGTTTCAAGAAGCTGTCGATCATCCACGTCAACAACGATTTCGGCGTCAACATGGTGGCCGAATTCTCGCGTGCCTACAAAGCGCTCGGCGGCACCATCGTCTCCGACACGCCTTACAATGAAAAGCAGTCGAGCTATGCCTCCGAAGTCACCGCGGCAATGGCCGGTGAACCGGACGGTCTCTACCTCGTCAGCACACCGGTCGACGGCGCCACGGTCGCCCGCACCTGGATCTCGCAGGGCGGCGTGCAGAAATTCCTGCTCAATGACGGCATGAACAGCCCGGACTTCATCGAATCCGTCGGCGCCGATTATCTGAAGGAAGCCTACGGCACGTCGTCCGGCACCAGCCCGACGGCCTCGACGGAGTATTTCACCAAGAACTATAAGGAATTCTCCGGCATCGAACCGACCAATCCGGCAGCCGACCGTTCCTATGACGCCGGCGCGATTGTTGGCCTCGCCATCGCCATTGCCGGCTCCGAGGACCCGGCCAAGATCAAGGACGCGATGTACAAGGCGGTCGATCCGGCCGGCACGCCGATCTTTGCTGGCAAGGAAGAGTTCGCCAAGGCGCTCGGCCTGATCAAGGACGGCAAGCCGATCCGCTACGAAGGCGTCATCGGCCCGGTCGCCTTCGATAAATATGGCGACATCACAGGCCCGTTCCGGCTGTGGAAGATCGTCGACGGCAAGGTAGCGACGGACGGTGAAATGACCACCGACGATGTCAACGTCTTGCAGGCCAAGCTTCAGTAAGCATCATTCCGTTTGGTCCGGCATCGATTATGTCAGCATCGATGCCGGACCAAGAATATGGCTGCCTCATTGCGGCGCTCTTGCCCGGCACTCACGTCCGTTCCGTCGCAACTTGCCTGGGGATGAGAAAGCGGGCGGCGAGCACGCAGAGCAGCACGGTGAACATC
>NZ_RZRP01000332.1:0-6363 GCF_003997795.1 Mesorhizobium sp. M7A.F.Ca.US.005.03.2.1
AAACGGCATTGTCACGTATGCGCCGGTTTCCTGTCGTCAATTGATGCGCTATGCAGCGCGGGAGCCAGCAAGATACCCGAATGGGATAAGCCAGTGCGGAGGGGTTGATGAGCGACATCGAACGCGAAAGCATGGAATTCGACGTGGTTATCGTCGGTGCCGGGCCGGCGGGCCTCGCCGCCGCCATCCGCCTCAAGCAGGTCAATCCCGAGCTTTCGGTCGTCGTCCTGGAGAAGGGCGGTGAGGTCGGCGCCCATATTCTCTCCGGCGCCGTCGTCGATCCGATCGGCATCGACCGGCTCTTGCCGGGCTGGCGCGACGAGGACGGCCATCCCTTCAAGACGCCGGTCACCGCGGACCATTTCCTGGTCCTTGGTCCTGCCGGCTCGTTCCGTCTGCCCAACATTTTCATGCCGCCGCTGATGAACAATCACGGCAACTACATCGTTTCGCTGGGCAATGTCTGCCGCTGGCTGGCGACCAAGGCCGAAGCGCTCGGCGTCGAGATCTATCCGGGCTTTGCCGCTGCCGGCCTGCTCTACAATGAGCAAGGCGCCGTCACCGGCGTCGTCACCGGCGACATGGGCGTCGAGAAGGACGGAACGCACGGCCCGGGTTTCGCACCCGGCATGGCGCTGATGGGCAAATATGTGCTGATCGGGGAGGGCGCTCGCGGCTCGCTCGCCAAGCAGCTGATCGCCAGATACAAGCTTTCCGATGGCCGCGAACCGGGCAAATACGGCATCGGCCTGAAGGAACTCTGGCAGGTCAAGCCGGAGAACCACCGGCCGGGGCTGGTCCAGCATTCCTTCGGCTGGCCGCTTGACTTGAAGACCGGCGGCGGCTCGTTCCTCTACCATCTCGAAGATAATCAGGTGGCGGTCGGCTTCGTCCTTCATCTCAATTACAAGAATCCCTGGCTGTCGCCGTTCGAGGAATTCCAGCGCTTCAAGACCCATCCGGCGATCGCGGCTACGTTCGAAGGCGGCAAGCGGCTGGGCTATGGCGCGCGCGCCATCACCGAGGGTGGCTGGCAGTCGGTGCCGAAATTGTCCTTCCCCGGCGGTGCGCTGATGGGCTGTGCCGCGGGCTTCGTCAACGTGCCGCGCATCAAGGGTTCGCACAATGCGGTGCTGTCCGGCATGCTGGCGGCCGAGCATGTCGCCGAGGCGATCGGCGCCGGGCGCGCCAACGACGAACTCGCTTCCTACGAGGAAGCCTGGCGCGCGACCGACATCGGCAAGGATCTGAAGAAGGTGCGCAACGTCAAGCCGCTGTGGTCGCGCTTCGGCACCATCGTCGGTGTCGGCCTTGGCGGCCTCGACATGTGGCTGAACACGCTGTTCGGTGTCTCGCCCTTCGGCACGCTGAAGCATGGCAAGGCCGACTATGCAACGCTCGAGCCTGCCGCCCGGCACAAGAAGATCGCCTATCCGAAGCCCGATGGCGTGCTGACTTTCGACAGGCTGTCCTCGGTGTTCCTGTCCAACACCAATCACGAGGAAAACGAGCCGGTCCACCTGCTTGTCGGCGACATGGAGCTGCAGAAGCGTTCCGAGCACGATGTCTTTGCGGGCCCCTCGACGCGCTATTGTCCGGCCGGGGTTTACGAGTGGGTCGACAGGGACGGCAACGCCGCCGCCGATCCCACGGCCAAGGATGTGCGCTTCGTCATCAACGCGCAGAACTGCGTCCACTGCAAGACATGCGACATCAAGGACCCGAACCAGAACATCAACTGGGTGCCGCCGCAAGGCGGAGAAGGCCCGGTCTATCAGGGCATGTAGGCCCGCGCCGGCCGCAGCGTGCAAAGGTCCCGACGATGGCTCGGGGTCTCCCGTGGCATGTGGAACATTAGAACTGTTGAAACTGCCGCGCGCTTATGGTTCCATTCCTTGACGATAAGGAGATGGCCAATGCGCCTGGCGGTTCTGGCATGCCTTGTGGCGATCGGTGCGCTGTTCGGCTTGGCTTCGGCGGCCTCGGCCGGCACCAGGGTGGTGGTCAAGACGCGGACCTACGACATCACCGGGAACACGGGGCTGGCGCTAGTCCAGGCTATGGACCGCAAAGGGCCGAAGCACGGCTTCATGACGCATGCCATCGCGCTGACCGGCTACGCAGTGGATTGGGACCTTGACACCAGCCAGGACAATGGCGTCTGCCGCTTGCGGCGTGCCAACGGCACGCTCAATCTCTTCTACACATTTCCGCGTGTCGCCTCGGCCACCACCCCGACGCTCCGGAAGCGCTGGACGCGGTTCTTCGCCGGCGTCCGCGCCCATGAGGAAACCCATGGCCGCATCGCCAGGGAGATGATGCGGGCCACGGAAAGATCCATCTCCGGCCTCAGGATTGCCGACGACCCGTCCTGCTACAAGACACGTCGCGAGGCACAGCGACGCATCAAGGCCACCAATGCCGCATATGAGGCCAAGCAGCTCGCTTTCGATGCGCGCGAGCATCGCGACGGCGGCCATGTCCAGCATCTCGTCATCGCTTTGGTCAGGCCCTGATCCTTCAGCCTGGCGTCTTGCCGGCCTGGACAATGGCCGCGGTCGCGGTTTCATGTTCATCGAGCGGCTTTTGCTGATTCAGCCTGAGCGAGAACTCCACCATGACCGGAAGGTGATCCGAGCCGGTGTCTTCCAGCCGTGTCGCCGAATGGATCGTCACGCCGCCCTTGCTGAAAACCTGGTCGATCGGCAGGCCGGCGAAGCGCCGCAGGAAATCCGGCAGCCTGATGTGGATCCAGGTCGGGCCGGCGGAAGGCAGGACGGTCAGCCCGCCAAGCGCCGCGACCCGCCGCACGGCGGCACTCCATGGGGCGGCATTGCAGTCGCCCGCCATGATGGCCGTCTCGCCGAGCGCGGAAAGCGGCTCCGTCAACTCGCCGATCTGCCAGTACTGCTCGCGTGGCCAGGGCCAGCTGAGATGGATCGCGGCGACATCGACGTCGATGCCGCCGAAGTCGACGGTCGCTGTCGCCATGGCACCACGCCTTTCGCAACGCGCCTCGGTGCCGGCGGCAAAGGGCCGCCGCGAGAGCAGCGCGACGCCGAATATCTTGTTAGGGTAAGGACAGAGGATCCGGTATGGATATGCGCTGCTGATATAGCCAAGCTCGGTCGCCCACATCGCCGACACCTCGTCGAGGGTGATCACGTCGGGATTGGTCCGGCCGATCAGCGACAGCACCTTCTTCGGCGTTGGATTGTCGTAGCGCAGGTTCATCTGCAGCAGCTTGTAGATCGCGCGGTCTTCGTTCTTGGCTTCATAGGCGGCCTGAACCGGCCACAGGCGGGAGAAGGACAGCGAGCCGGAAGTGGTGGCGAAGGCCGCCACGGCAAAAAGCAGTGCCACGGCCGCTTGCAGTCGAAATGTCGTGGCCAGCAGCGGCAGTGCGCAAAGCGCCATCAGCACGGCAAGATGGACGCGGAAATGCGAGAAGGAATCGAAGGCGGGATGCAGCGTTCCGAAAAACCCGGCCACCAGCGCGATCGAACAGGCCAGCATTGCCAGGAATGCAACCGAAATCAGCAATGTCCCGAAGCCCGCTCTCTCCATGCCGCCTGCTTATCGGCAGAAATGCGGCTCAATCAAGATGACGAAATGCCCATGCGATGCGTGGAATCGGCCTACTGGAACGCCGTTTCCGAAAAACTTCTGAGCTTGCGCGAATGCAACCGCTCCATCGGCATTTCCGCGAGCTTCTCCATAGCCCTGATGCCGATGGTCAGGTGCTGCGCCACCTGGCGCTTGTAGAATTCGGTCGCCATGCCGGGCAGCTTCAACTCGCCATGCAGCGGTTTGTCCGAAACGCACAGCAGCGTGCCGTAGGGAACACGGAAGCGGAAGCCATTGGCGGCGATGGTCGCCGATTCCATGTCGAGTGCGATGGCGCGAGATTGCGACAGACGCTGTACCGGCCCACGCTGGTCGCGCAGCTCCCAGTTGCGATTGTCGATGGTGGCGACGGTGCCGGTGCGCATGATGCGCTTCAGGTCGTAGCCCGAAAGGCCGGTGACTTCGGCGACGGCTTCCTGCAACGCCACCTGGATCTCGGCCAGCGGCGGGATCGGCACCCAGACCGGAAGATCGTCGTCCAGCACGTGGTCCTCGCGCACATAGGCATGCGCCAGCACATAGTCGCCCAGCGCCTGGGTGTTGCGCAAGCCGGCGCAGTGACCGAGCATCACCCAGGCATGCGGCCTCAGCACCGCAATATGGTCGGTGATGGTCTTGGCGTTGGAAGGCCCGACGCCGATATTGACCATGGTGATGCCGCCATGTCCCGATTTCTTCAGGTGATAGGCCGGCATCTGCGGCAGGCGCGGCGGTGCAACGCCTTCGCTGGGCGCGCTCTGCCCGCCCTTGGTGATGACATTGCCCGGCTCGACGAACTCCGTGTATCCGCCGCCGCCATTGGCCATCAGGTCGCGGGCGCGGGCGACGAATTCGTCGATGTAGAACTGATAGTTGGTGAACAGCACGAAGTTCTGGAAATGCTGCGGCGTGGTTGCCGTATAGTGCGACAGCCGGTGCAGCGAATAGTCGATGCGCTGCGCCGTGAAGGGCGCCAGAGGCCTCGGCTCGCCGAAGGCGACTTCGAAGGTGCCGTTGGCGATCTGGTCGTCGGTGCCGTCGAGATCGGGCACGTCGAACAGGTCGCGGATCGGCCGCTTGATGCGCTCTGCCGTCGCGCCGTCGACATGGGTGCCTTCAAGGAAGGCGAAATGCAGCGGGATGGGTGTGGTCGATTCCGACACCGTGACCGCAACCCCATGATTGCGCATGATCAGGCGCAACTGCTCGACGAGGTAGCTTTCGAACAGGCCCGGCTGGGTGATGGTGGTGGAAAAATGCCCAGGCGTCGGCATATGCCCATAGGCCTGGCGCGAGTCGATCTGGGTGAATGAGTTGGTGGTGACGCCGATCTCCGGATAGAAGGCCCGGTAGCGCTTGCCATTATCACCGCCTGCTGCCGCCAATTCTGCGAAGGAGTCGCGCAGGAACTTGGTGTTGCGATCGTAAAGCGCCTGCAGTGCCTTGACGGCCTTTTCAGCGCTATCAAAGCTTTGCCGGCCAAAAGGCTCCGGCATGACGACAGATTCGATGGCTTGTGGGTAGATTCGCTTTTCCATGGCTCAATATAGAGACTTGGATCGGCACTTGGGAGGGGTGTCGCGACCGAAGGCGGTCAAAGCGCCGTTTTTCTTCAACCGCGCTGCAGGCTGACCAGAAGCACAAAGCCGACGCCGGACTTCTTCAGGGCCGGTGCGTCGATCGTCGAGCCGGTGTCGGCGCGCATCATCGGCACGGCCAGGACCGGAGCGGCCAGAACCGTCAGGATAAGCGCCGCCCGCGGCAGAAGCCGAAGGGTCTTGAGAGCGTTGGCGGCGATGCGGTTCATGGCGTTCAGCTTTTCTTTTCGAGGTCTTGGTTTCTTTGTTCAGTTGCGAAGATGGGTGGGGCAGGCGAGGCGGCAGGTTCTGGAACTGGCTTCGTCCCAGGCGCGGGCCGGACGGCCCGCTTCAGCGACGAGGATGGCGAAGAACATTCCAAACAGGCTCACCAGCAGGCAGACGATGGTGAAGCGGCGAGCAAGCATTGGGTCGGTCTCCTTCAACACGCCGGAGAATGCCCTGATGCAACTGAACCGGCTCTGATGGCGGCGTTCATCTGCGGTTCAAGATGATTGACGGGGTTTCGATGGCGCTGGCGTCGGTTGGATAGCCGCCGGCCTCCATCGAGCATCACCGGCGCAGGATGTGTCGACAAAACGAAAACGGGGCCCGTCGGGGCCCCGTCATCAGGTCGGAAAGATGCGCTCGATCAGAGCTTGTGCCAGGTCTGGCTCTTGCAGATCAGCCCGCCGAGCACGCAGCCGCTCATCTTGAGAGAGGTGCCCGACAATGTCGCCTTGCCCGAATAGGTCTTGTCGTTTGCCGGATCGGTGATGTTGCCGGCATATTTGTTGTCGCCCGTCGCCTTGAGGGAGCCGATGGTCTTGCCGGCATATTTGCCGGACTTGAGCGTGATGGAAAACGAGCCGCCGCCAGCGATGGCTGCGGTGTCGCCGGCCTGCGTCTTCCAATTGCCCTCGATCGGATCGGCCCAGGCCGCACCGGCCATGATCAATGTGGCCGCAAGGGCCAGGCTCACTCTTCGAAACATGTCTTCCTCCCTTTAGATGTCCGGCCGGATGCTCCGCCTCGGTCTGCCGCTTACGCAAACGTAAGCTAATCCAGCTCCCGGCAAAACAAAAGCGGTGCCGCAACGGAAGACTTTCGGATTTTGAAGGGCCCCGAATGCGCCTCCTGGCCAAGGAAATGAAACGATCGGCGCATCGCCTTTGTCTCC
>NZ_RZRP01000333.1:0-6362 GCF_003997795.1 Mesorhizobium sp. M7A.F.Ca.US.005.03.2.1
GGCTCGGTCGTGGCGTAGACGAAGATGGTGCCGGCGGCGGCGAAGATCCTGGGCAATTCGGCGCGCAGTTCCTCGCGCAATTTGTAGTCGAGATTGGCGAGCGGTTCGTCGAGCAGCACCAGGCTGGCGTTCTTGACGATGGCGCGCGCCAGTGCGGTGCGCTGCTGCTGGCCACCGGACAGGCTCAGCGGCGTGCGGTCGAGATAGGGCGTCAGCTTGAGAAGTGCTGCGGCATGGCGCACTTCCTTGTCGATCTTCGCCTGATCGGTTCCCGCCACCCTGAGCGGCGAGGCGATGTTCTCATAGACGGTCATCGCCGGATAGTTGATGAACTGCTGGTAGACCATGGCGATCTTGCGCTTCTGCACCGGCACGCCGGTGACATTCTGGCCGTCGAA
Source organism: Mesorhizobium sp. M7A.F.Ca.US.005.03.2.1 (assembly GCF_003997795.1). Taxonomy (NCBI): domain Bacteria; kingdom Pseudomonadati; phylum Pseudomonadota; class Alphaproteobacteria; order Hyphomicrobiales; family Phyllobacteriaceae; genus Mesorhizobium; species Mesorhizobium sp. M7A.F.Ca.US.005.03.2.1. The sequence continues at coordinate 399 of NZ_RZRP01000333.1, forward strand.
CCAGATCGAACCGGAGGTCGGCACGTCGAGGCCGGCCATCAGCCGCATCAGGCTGGTCTTGCCCGAAAGCGTCGGTCCGAGCAGGACATTGAGCGAGCCGTGCTGGAGCGTCAGCGACACATCGCTTATATGCGCGACAGCACCGACCGTCTTGGTGACGTTTCTCAGTTCCAGCATGACGCCTCCTCCCAGGCCTTCCGCATCAGCTCAAACCCCTCTTCATTCGGCAGCCGCGACATGGCGCCGGCTTATGCCGTGCATGAATTCATCGAGAGCCGCCACCTGCTCGCGGCTGAGATGCAGACCGCGCTTGGTACGGCGCCACAATACATCTTCCGATGTGACGGCCCATTCGTTTTGAACGAGATAGCGCACCTCGGCCTCGTAGAGATCGGCGCCGAAGTTGCGGCCGAGATCGACGTTCGATTTGGCCAGCCCCAGCAGCATCCTTGCGCGGGTGCCATAGAGCCGGGTCAGCCGGCGAGCCAGGCGCGCGTCGAGGAACGGATAGGCGGTCTTCAGTTTCGCCACTTCGGCATCGAAACCGGTGGCCGGGAAATCGCCGCCCGGCAACGGCGCGTTTGCCGTCCACGGCTTGCCGCGTTTACCCAGAAAACCCTCGATCTTTTCCAGCATCGATTCCGACAGCCGGCGATAGGTGGTGATCTTGCCGCCGAAGGCGTTGACGATCGGGGCGGCACCATCGCCGCCATCGGCCTTGAGCACATAGTCGCGCGTCGCTTCCTGCGCCTTGGAGGCTCCGTCATCATAGAGCGGACGGACGGCGGAATAGGTCCAGACGATGTCCGAACGCTTGACGGCTTCAGCGAAATATTCGCTTGCCGCGGCGCAGAGATAGTCGATCTCGGTGTCGCTGATCCTCACGTCATGCGGATCGCCGGGATAATCCTGGTCCGTGGTGCCGATCAGGGTGAACTCTTCCTCGTAGGGAATAGCGAAGATGATGCGACCATCCCTGTTCTGGAAGAAATAGGCGCGCGGATCGTCGAATTTCCTGGCGATGACGATGTGGCTGCCCTGCACGAGGCGGACATTGTGCACATCGTTGAGGCCGACGACGCCGGAAAGCACATGATCGACCCAGGGGCCGGCGGCATTGACCAGCAGGCGCGCCTTGACCTCCTCGGTCTCGCCGGTCTGCAGATCCTCGACCTGGACCGTCCACAAGCCGTTTTCGCGGCGCGCGCCGGTCACTTTCGTGCGGGTGCGGACCGTTGCGCCGCGGTCGGCCGCATCACGTGCATTCAGCGCCACCAGCCGCGCATCATTGACCCAGCCATCCGAATATTCGAAGGCCTTCTTGAATAGCGGCTTCAAAGGCTTGCCGGCCGGATCCCTGGCCATGTCCAGCGTCCGGGTCGCCGGCAGCAATTTGCGCCCGCCAATGTGGTCGTAGAGGAAGAGACCGAGCCTGATCAGCCAGGCCGGGCGCAGGCCCTTGGCATAGGGCAGCACGAAGCGCATCGGCCAGATGATGTGCGGCGCGTTCTTCCACAGAACCTCGCGCTCCATCAGCGCTTCGCGCACCAGGCGGAATTCGTAGAATTCGAGGTAGCGCAGGCCGCCATGGATCAATTTGGTTGAGCCCGAGGAAGTCCCGCTGGCGAGGTCGTTCATCTCGGCGAGAAAGACGGAAAAGCCACGCCCGACGGCGTCGCGGGCGATACCGCAGCCATTGATGCCGCCGCCTATGACGAAAATGTCACGGATCGGAGATGCGTCCACAAATTCCTCCAGCGATTTCGCATTGCACCATTTTTGGGCTTTTACGAAACCGTGTCGGAATTATTTCGAAATGATAACGAATGTCAAACGAAATATCACGGGCGCGTGATATCAGCTGAAAACCGCCTAGGCGAGCGACGTCTCGATCAGCTGAACCTCGGCCTCCTGGCAGATCTTGCGCACCGAGGGGATATCGCAGCGGTCGGTGATGAAGGTGTTGACCTGCGACAGATGGCCGATGCGCACCGGTGCGGTTCGCTCGAATTTGGTCTGGTCGGAAACCAGGATGACATGCCTTGCATTGGCGATGATCGCCTGCGCCACCTTGACCTCGCGAAAATCGAAGTCGAGCAAGGCGCCGTCATGGTCGATGGCGGATGCGCCGATCACCGCGTAATCGACCTTGAACTGCCTGATGAAATCGACCGCCGCCTCGCCGACCACACCGCCATCGGAACCGCGCACGACACCACCGGCGATCACCACTTCGATCGACGGATATATCCGCATCCTATTGGCAACATTGATGTTATTGGTGATGACCATGAGACCGCTGTGATCGAGCAACGCCTTGCTGACCGACTCGGTCGTGGTGCCGATGTTGATGAACAGCGAGGCGTTGTCGGGGATCAGCCTGGCTGCCGCACGGCCGATCGCCTCCTTCTCGTCGGCGGCAATCTTGCGTCTCGCCTCATACTCCATGTTCTCGATGCCGGAGGGGTACAGCGCGCCGCCATGGATGCGCGAGAGCAGCCGCTGATCGCACAAATCGTTGAGGTCCTTGCGGATGGTCTGCGGCGTCACATTGAAGTGGTTGGCCAGATCATCGACCAGCACGCGGCCGTGATCCTTGGCCATCTGGATAATCTCGGCATGGCGCGGCGACAGATACATGGGCAACCTCCCGTTTTCGTTTTTCTTGTCTATAGTCGAAAACGAAACCGATGAAAAGGCATAAGCCGGCTAACGAAATCAGCGACCCAGGCCACGTGCGATTTCAGTAATCACCACAAAAGCCGTTTCGACATCGGCGGCGGTCGCCTCGAACTGTCCGACCTGGAACCGGATTGCGATCAGTCCATCAACCTTCGTCTGCGTCAGGTAGATGCGGCCATCGTCGTTGATCGCATTGACAAGGCGCAGATTGTGCTCGTCCCCGTCGGTTGCGGTCTTGTGCCGGAACGAGAACAACGACAGCATCGGTTCGCTGACGATCTCGAAATCCGGCTCCCTTGCCAGCCGCGCCGCCAGCCCTTCGCTCCACGCGACATGATTGCGGATCATCGCGCGCAGGCGTTCCAGGCCATGGGCGCGCAGCAGGAACCATAATTTCAACGCGCGAAATCGCCTCCCGAGCGGTACCGACCATTCGGAATAGTTGATGATGCCGTCATGACCGTGCGTCTTCAGATAATCCGGCTTGATGGCCAGCGTCCTGACATGGCTTTCAGGGTCGCGCAGGAACTGGATCGAGCAGTCGAACTGAGCGCCCAGCCATTTGTGCGGATTGAAAACGATCGAATCGGCGCCTTCGACGCCTGTCCAGAAATGCCGATATTCCGGACAGATCATCGCCGATCCCGCCCAGGCGGCATCGACATGGAGATAAAGCCCATGCCGCCGTGCCACCTCGGCAACCGCAGCAATGTCGTCGGTGCCGCCAGTGCTGGTGCCGCCGACGCAAGCGATGATGCCCGCCGGCAGCATGCCGGCTTCCCGGTCGGCGACGATTGCCGCCTCGAGCGCGGCCGTGTCCATGGCGCGAAAGCGGCCGCTGACGGGAATGCGCACGAGATTGTCCTCGCCGATGCCGGACACCCAGATCGCCCGGTCGATCGACGTGTGCACCTGGTCGGAGGAGTAGATGCGCAGCCGCGCCTGCCCTGCCAGGCCCTGTTTGTTGCCTTGCCAGTCGAGTGCCCGTTCGCGCATGGTCAGCACCGCGGCCAACGTCGCCGATGAGGCTGAATCCTGGATTACGCCCGAGAAGCCTTCCGGCAGACCGAGCGCCTGGCGCATCCAGTCGACGGTGCGCGTTTCGAGTTCGGTCGCCGCCGGCGACGTCTGCCACAGCATGCATTGCGCGGCCATCGCCGAAACAAGATATTCCGCCACCACCGAAACCGGCGCCGCATTGGCCGGGAAATAGGCGAAGAAGCGCGGATGCTGCCAATGCGTCATTCCCGGCAGGATCTTCTCTTCGAAATCGGCGAAGATCCGGTCCATCGGTTCGGCGTCTTCGGGCGGCGAAACCTCGATGCTTCTGGAAACGGCGCCGGGTTCTACCAGTGGCCGCACGGGGCGGTCGCGCAGATTGTTGCGATAGTCAGCGCCCCAGTCGGCGGCGCGCCGCGACCATTGCCGGAAATCATCATTGTTCATCCTGTCCTCCCGACATGATCCATCGCTACCATCCGTCGCGGTTGGTCTCTTATTAATTAACGCGTGAAATATATGCAACCAGCAAGAGATGCCGCACGCCTCAGCCAGGGAAATCCGGCAGGCTGGCAAAAGCCGTCTTCAGCGCATTCGACCAGCCATCGGAGATCGTGCGGTAATACTGGTCGTCCTGGCCGATCCGCTTCTTCAATCCGACCTTGAAAGCGTCCTTCTCCAGGAAGAGCAGGTCGAGCGGCAAGCCGACGGACAGGTTCGACTTCAACGTCGAATCGAACGACACCAAAAGCAGCTTCACCGTCTCGGCGAGGCTCATCGTCTTTTCGTAGGCGCGGATGATGATCGGCTTGCCGTATTTGGTCTCGCCTATCTGGAAGAACGGCGTGTCATCGGTCGATTCGATGAAATTGCCTTCGGGATAGATCATGAACAGGCGCGGCTCGCTGCCCTTGATCTGACCGCCGAGGATGAAGGACGCATTGAAATAGGAATCCGCCTTCTCGCCAGCGGGTGACGAATTGGCGATGACCTCCTTGACCGTGTCGCCGACAATGCGGACCGTTTGGTACATCGACGGCGTTTCGAGCAGTGTGGAATGTCTTTCGGAGATTGCCTTGGTGCGCTCGTCAAGCAGGCTGACCACGGCCTGCGTCGTCGCCAGATTGCCCGCCGACATCAAAACGATGACGCGTTCGCCCGGCTCTTCCCAGACATGCATCTTGCGAAAGGTGGAGATGGAATCCATGCCTGCATTGGTGCGCGTGTCGGACATGAACACGAGCCCGCGATCGATCTTCAGGCCAACGCAATAGGTCATGGAATCTCTTCTAGAGCAATTCCAGGAAAAGTGTGAAGCGGTTTTCCGTCCGGAATTGCGTTAAAACAAAGGGATAGAGCGGTTCGGGGTTCCTTGAAACGATGAATCGCTCGGCAGCAATCTTGCGAGGATTACTGCTCCACCGTGACGGTGACCGCAAGCTGTTCTTCCGCCTGTCCCAGCCGAATTCCCGACACCGGCGTGGCGTCGCGGTAATCGCGGCCCGTCGCCACCTTTACATAACGCTCGTCGGGCGAGATGCCATTGGCGGCATCGAAGGCAACCCAGCCGAGACCCGAAACATGCGCTTCGGCCCAGGCATGGCTGGCCGCCTGCTCGACCGTCGCATCCAGCATCAGATAGCCGCTGACATAGCGGGCCGGAAAGCCCATGGCACGGGCGGCGGCGGCAAAGATATGGGTATGATCCTGGCAGACCCCGGTCTTGAGCGCCAAGGCTTCCTCCGCCGGCGTCGTCGCATTGGTCGTGCCGGGCGTGTAGGCGACGCGCTCTCCGATGACAGCCATCAGCCGGTGCAGCCGTTCGATGTCGCTGCCCTTGCCAACCGATGCGGCGAGTTCGCGGATACCGCTGCCGATCACCGTCAATGGTGTCTCATGGCTGTACAGCCAGAGCGGCGTGAAGCCCTGGTGTGGCCCCGAGACGCCCGCGGTGTCGCGCGTCACCACTTCGCCCGACGCCTCGACCGTGATGAAGTCGCGCTCGCCCTCGACGCTCAACAGCCTTGTGTCGTTGCCGAAATGGTCGACAAAGCGGACCTCTTCGCGCGCGCCTTCGATCGCCAGAGCCCAGGACAGAACGGTCTGCGTCGACCCGCTGACCGGAAGCAGCCGCAGCCGCTGCAACAGATAATGCACCGGCGTATCGTAACGGTACTCAGTTCGGTGGGTAATCTTCAGCCGCATGCTTCTATTCCGTTTGTGAGCGCGATCTCCGGACAAACGGTTTCCGTTTGTCTAAGAAAACCGGCTCCACCTTTCGGG
>NZ_RZRP01000334.1:0-6361 GCF_003997795.1 Mesorhizobium sp. M7A.F.Ca.US.005.03.2.1
ATCGTGTTGAGTTCAGCTGCACTTGACGCATGAACAGCGCCCGCCAGCATCACGCCCGCAACCGCAATCCGTCTCGCAACGCTTTTCATCGCCAGCCCTCACGCCTGACCACGGTCCATCTGGGACGCTCAATGGATGGTAGGGCCAACGTCGGCAATGGCAATATCTCTCGGCAAACTTGACGCCGAAAAAGCGACACCTGACTGGGCTTGCGCGGTCTGATCGCTGCTCGATCGCGCCCGGCGATAAAGCAATGCCGGGTTAAGTGTGAAACGGTTTTCCCGGAAAAGCGCATAACGCTTTTCCCTTGGGAATTGCGTCGAACAAAGCGTGCGAAAAGCAAAAGGCCGGCATTGCGCCGACCTTTCCTATCGCTGCGACGTTCTGCGCCAGTACATCCGTGGTCGCGGGCCGAAAGCGAATTGCCTGCAGTAGACAGGGCTTTGGTTAACGAACCCTTAAGCTCAGGCCTTGGCCTGGGACTTCACATGGGCGATATAACCGCGCACGTCGCCGGCCGGCTCGCTATAGGCCTTGCCGAGCTTCTTCTCGATCGCCGCCACATAGTCCTTCGCCCATGTGGGCAAGGCATAGTCGATGACGGCCAGAAATTCGAGCGTCGCCGCCAGCCGGATATCGGCGATCGACGGATGCTTGCCGCCGATGAACGGCTTGCCGTCCCTGAAGAACGAGTGGAAGACCTCCAGCGGCTCGGCGATCGCCGCCATCGCCGCCTTCTGGGCTTCGGACTTCTTGTCGGGATGGGCGTCGCTGTGGCCGACCTCGCCGGCATAGTGCGGGAAGCCGAGCGCCGGATAGGTGGCGCGCGCCACATAGGGGTAGAGCGTGCCGATCAGGTAGAACATCGCACTGTCGACCATCGCCCGCTTGGCCGGTGCCTTCGGATAGAATTTCTCCAGCCCGTGCTTGTTGGCGAGATATTGCATGATGGCGCAGCTTTCCCACAGCACGCCTCTGGGCAGGCCCTTGTCCTCGATCATCGGCGTCAAATGGGCGGGATTTCGCGCCATGAACTCCGGCGAACGGGTGTGGCCCCAGGCATCGGTCTCGGCGTGGTCGAAACCCGCCGCGCGCGCAAACACCCGCACGGTCATGTTGTTGACGCTGGGCTTCAGCATGCTGAGCTTCAGCGTCGGCTTCTTGGCCGGCTTGGCCTTGGCCCTTGGCGCGGCATTTGCCGTCGCCTTCACGGCAGGCTTGGCGGCCGCCTTGGCTTTTGGCTTTGCCGCAGCTTTCGCCGCCGGCTTGGCGGCAGCTTTGGCCGCGGATTTCCCGGCAGTCTTCGTCGCTGTCTTGGCCATCTTGTTCCTCCCTCTGGTCTGCTCAGTATGGGTTCTTCGGCGCCCGATCGTCCGACAGGGTGGCACGGGAACGCTCTACGAGCGTCTGGATCGCATCGGCGAGATGCACTTCGGCGATGTTGTAGTCGCCGCGCCCGACCCGCAGCCTGTGCGCTTCCATCAGCACATCCGCATGGGTGAAGCCCGCCGGCGGTTCGAAGCGGTAGGACGCCAACTCGATCAGCAAGCCGAGCGGATCCTCGAAATAGATCGAATCCATGAAACCGCGATCCTTGACGCCGCTGTGCTTGATGCCGCGCTCGTCAAGCCGGGAGACCGCCTGCAGGAAGGTGACGCGCGACACCGAAAAGGCGATGTGGTGAACACAGCCCGGATCGGTCGGCGTGCGCCGCTTCTCCGGCGTCCGGCTCTCGTCGGTGAAGATAGTGATCAGCCGGCCGTCGCCGGGATCGAAATAGAGGTGGCTTTCCCTCGGCTTGTCGAGATTGGGCTGTTCGAAGATGAACGGCATGCCGAGCACGCCTTCCCAGAAATCGATAGAGGTCTGGCGCCCGGCGCCGACCAGCGTGATGTGATGGACGCCCTGCGATTGCAGCTTCTGCATTGGCCTTCCTCCCCCATGGATCAACTGGCCTTACGGACAGCGCGGCGTTCTGCGCGCCGCTGGAGCCGTACCCCAGGATCCATGATGTGATGCTAATGCAAACAGCTCCGCGGCGCCAGAAGCGACGAACGCGGTGACGCAACGGATAAAGCCGACTGATGGAAAGTGCGCCGTCCGCACTTCCGATGCCCGGCATCGGAAGCACGTACGCGCTGCGCTTTGGAGGCTGAGATCGGCGAATCCGGCCGATAGCCGACCGAATTGATGTACCGACTTACGAGCCGCTGCTGTTGACCGTAGTGCCGACGGTCGTGAAGATCCCGTTGAGCGAATTGCCAACCGCCCCGGCGCCGGTGATGATCGCGAGCGCGATGAGAGCTGCGATCAAGCCATACTCGATCGCGGTCGCGCCAGACTCGTCCCAAGCGAAACGATAAGCTATTTTCTGCATTTCAACCTCCTACAGCTACTAAAGCGAAAACTAATATTCGCCGTGAGTTGCGGGGACGTTAAGGTTCTCGGTTTCGCGTCCGTTAACATTTGCCAGACGAATGAAATAAAGGCCGGGCTGGTTGGCGCCACTGGCATTTTTTAAGGCTGCGGCTACCTGTGCAGAGCGGGTTTCCCGGACGCCACAGTATCGAGGCTCCGCGACTTCAGAAACGAAATCGACGGCATCCTGCAAAGTTGTCGAAAAACTTGGTACGCCCAAGGGGAATCGAACCCCTGTTCCCGCCGTGAGAGGGCGGTGTCCTGACCGCTAGACGATGGGCGCGTTCAAGAACCGGCGATATAGGCTGAGCGCTGGGAAAAAGCAACTGGGGTTAGGCCGCTTTCCCCGGTCGAGGAAAAGCCGGCCGTCAGCCTATCGTTTCGGTTCGATCAGATCCCAGAGATTGCCATGCAGATCGGCGAAAACCGCCACCGTGCCGTAGGGCTCGAAGCGCGGTGCTTCGCGGAATTCGACGCCTTTCTCCAGCATCGCCGCGTGGTCGCGGGCAAAGTCGTCGGTTTCCAGGAACAGGAAGACACGCCCGCCGGTCTGATCGCCGATACTTTTGCTTTGCGCCTCGTCGGAAGCCTCGGCCAGCAGCAGCCTGGCGCCCTGCCCGTTGGCCGGCGCCACTGTGACCCAGCGCTTGCCGCCGCCGAGATCGACATTTTCGACGAGCAGGAAACCCAGCCTCTCGACATACCAGGCAATCGCCTCGTCATAATTGGCGACGACCAGGGCGACCGTGGCGACGCGACGATGTTCGGCGAACCCGCTCATCCCCGAGGCTTGCTCATGGGCCTGCTGCCGTTCATCGTTGCGGCTCGGTCACTTGTTGCGGATCGCAAAGCGGCCGATCAGGCGTCGCTCGGTGATGTCGTAGACGAAGATCGTCCGGCTGCCGTCGGCAAGCTCGGCGTCGATCGAGACACGGTTGCCGGACAGCGACTGGCTGACCACCTTGGCCCCGACCGGCAGCACGATGTCGCCGCTGACCGGTTCGCCGGCGGGTGTCTGGATATCCCCGGCCAGCGGCGGGTTCGCCGGCGGTGCATTGCGCGCTTTGTAGACAAGGGCGCCGATCACCACCATAAGGGCGAGGAACAGCAGGCCGAGATTGATCCCGACGAAGCGGACGAGTTTCCTGCGCACCTTTTCGACCTCGGGGTCGAGCGGCTTATCCTGGTCTTCTTCGGCGATCGGGCTGGCCATGGCAAACAGTTCCGGAACGGTTTTTCAATGAGCGCTCATAACGAAGAGGCCCCTGAATTGATAGAGGCGGTACCGACCGTGCTGGTGGCGGATGCGGACGCGGCCGGTCAGCGCCTCGACCAGTGGCTGGCGGCAAGGCTTGGTCCGGACATGTCACGCAGCCGCGTGCAGATGCTGATCAGGCAGGGCGCGGTCTGGGTCGACGGCAAGCTGATCGATGAGACCAAGCGCAAGATGGCGCCGGGCGAAAGCGTGTCGGTTACCATGCCGGAGCCGGAGCCGGCGGAGCCGCAGGGCGAGAACATCGCACTCGATGTGCTTTATGAGGACGACGAGCTGATTGTCATCAACAAGCCGGCCGGGCTTGTCGTGCATCCCGGAGCGGGCAACTGGACCGGTACGCTGGTCAACGCGCTGATCCATCATTGCGGCGACAGCCTTTCCGGCATTGGCGGCGTGCGGCGGCCAGGCATCGTTCACCGCCTCGACAAGGAGACCAGCGGCGTCATGGTGGTCGCCAAGACTGACCGCGCCCACAAGTCACTCTCCGAGGCTTTCGCCGATCACGGCCTCACCGGCGATCTCGAACGTGCCTATCTGGCGCTGGTCTGGGGCATACCGCAGAGGCCGACCGGAAGGGTCGACGCGCCTCTCGGCCGCGCCGCCGACCGCGTGCGCCGTGCCGTGGTGCCGGAAGGACGCGACGACGCCCGCCATGCGGTCACCCACTTTGCCGTGCAGGAGCGCTTCGGCGAGAGCCAACAGGAGTTCGCCACCGCCAGCATGGTCGAATGTCGGCTTGAGACCGGCCGCACCCACCAGATCCGTGTCCACATGGCGCATATCGGTCATCCGGTGATCGGCGACCCCGATTATGGCCAGGCCTTCCGCACCAAGGCCAACCGGCTGCCGGAACCGCTGAAAAGCCAGGTCAAGGTATTTCCCCGGCAAGCTTTGCATGCCTGGCTCCTTGCATTTCGCCACCCCACTACCCATTTAACGATGAGGTTCGAGGCGCCGTTACCGAGGGACATGGAGGAACTCGTCGGCGGCTTCCGCAAACTCTGAACCCGTCACCGACAAGCCATCAAAAAACCTGACTGGCATTGTTCACTTCACCGTGACACACTGTTTCGTGTTGAACAAATGCCTGTCTTTTCTGGTTTTGTTCCTGTATAAGATCCGATGTCGCGGGCGAGCCTTTTGGTGCTCGCGTCACATGCCCGCCGCGTTTCGGGGGCATCACTCCAATAGAGAGGGGGCGCTATCATGGCCCAGTCATTACCCAGTATCGTTTCCGGCGAAGGCGGCCTCAGCCGCTACCTGGAAGAAATCCGCCGCTTTCCCATGCTGCAGCCGCAGGAAGAGTACATGCTCGCCAAGCGTTATGCCGAGCATGAAGACACCTCCGCTGCGCACAAGCTCGTCACCAGCCACCTCAGGCTCGTCGCCAAGATCGCCATGGGCTATCGCGGCTATGGCCTGCCGATCGGCGAAGTGATCTCGGAAGGCAATGTCGGCCTGATGCAGGCCGTCAAGAAATTCGAACCCGAGCGCGGCTTCCGCCTCGCGACCTATGCCATGTGGTGGATCAAGGCCTCGATCCAGGAGTACATCCTGCGCTCGTGGAGCCTGGTCAAGATGGGCACGACCGCCAACCAGAAGCGCCTGTTCTTCAACCTGCGCAAGGTGAAGGGCAAGATCCAGGCGCTCGACGACGGCGACTTGAAGCCCGATCAGATCGCCGAGATCGCCACCAGGCTGAACGTTTCCGAAGCCGAAGTGGTGTCGATGAACCGCCGCCTGTCGGGCGATGCCTCGCTCAATGCCCCGATCCGGGCGAGCGAAGGTGAGTCCGGCGAGTGGCAGGACTGGCTGGTCGACGACCACGAAAGCCAGGAAGAGATGCTGATCGAGCAGGACGAGCTGGAAAACCGGCGCGGCATGCTGTCGGGCGCTCTTGCCGTGCTCAACGAGCGCGAGCGGCGCATCTTCGAGGCCCGTCGCCTCGCCGAGGAGCCGCTGACGCTGGAAGAGCTTTCGTCCGAATTCGACATCAGCCGCGAGCGCGTGCGCCAGATCGAGGTGCGCGCCTTCGAGAAGGTGCAGGATGCGGTCAAGGCCGCCGCCAAGCGCCAGACCCAGGCGCTGCGCACCATTGAGGCGCAGCCCGCAGCCTAAAGCCGGCTAAAGGCAACAAGATCTAAAGGCGGCGCCAGGAAACTGGCGCCGCTTTTTTTCTTGTGTGGTTGGCGAAAGCGGAGGCGACATCCGATCTCCCCCGCAAGGGGGAGATTGCAGCTTCGCCGGCAGCGATCTCTCAAAGCCCATCCAGCGGAAACTTCAGGTACCGCCGGCCATTCGCTTCGGGTTCGGGCAGCCTCCCGCCATTCATGTTGACCTGCAGCGCATGCAGGATCAGCCGCGGCATCGGCAGCGTCCTGTCGCGCGCCTCGCGCAGGGCGACGAACTCGGCCTCGCTGCGGGCGGCGGCAAGATGGGTGTTGGTCGCCTTCTGTATGGCGACCGTGCTTTCCCACAAGGGTTCGCGGCCGCCGGCCTGATAGTCATGACCGACGAACAGCCGCATCTCGTCCGGCAACGCCAGTATGTCCTGGATCGAGCGCCAGAGCCGCGCGGCACTGCCGCCGGGAAAGTCCGTCCTCGCTGTGCCGCTGTCGGGCATGAACAGCGTGTCGTGGACGAAGGCGGCATCGCCGATCACATAGG
>NZ_RZRP01000335.1:0-6353 GCF_003997795.1 Mesorhizobium sp. M7A.F.Ca.US.005.03.2.1
GCTGCCTTATGCCGGCGTCGGCTTTCTTCGAATTCACGGGAAAGAAGTCTCCAAAGGCTAAGCATCGCTTCACGCTCAACGGCGCCTCGTTCATGGCGATCGCCGGCCTGTGGCGCGATGGCGAAGGCAACAAGCCCCCGACATTCGCTATGCTGACGACGGAACCCGGCCTGGACGTGGCGCCCATCCACAATCGCCAGATTGTGGTTCTGCGCCCGGATGATTGGGCGGCATGGATCCACCTCACGAAACCCGAGGTGGAGCTGTTGAAGGCCCTGCCGGCCGGTCGCTGGCGGTAGAAACCGTGCGACAAGGAAGCGACTAGCTCAGATGCCGGTGCGTTTTGCGCAAACACGAAAGATTCTTGGCGGCTTGGCTGCGGCAATTGTGGCCCCTCGAGATCGCGGCTCTCGCCAAAGCGTCTGCACCTCGTTGTCACCGATTACCGAGTGGCCCCTTCCGCCATCAGCGACGCTTGGCTCGTCGGTACGCACGAAAGGTATCGAGCGTGAAATACGTGCCAGCCTGCCTTGGGCGGTGAGGAAGTACGTCAAAGCCGAGACTGGTCGCATGACATTGCGGATGCGTGAAGACGATGCCGAAGAGTTGGAGGCCGCCTCGAACAAGATCGCCAAGACACTGGAAACCATCGCAGTACTCCCGGTCCTGCCGCGCGAGGCCGAAGACATCCTTGCGATCTCTTCGCGTGAGCGTCACAAGTGGCTGAAGGACGGACGGCTGCAAAGCATTGGCACCCGCACCGTGAAGATGCGCGGTCGATCCAAGGCCGTCAACTTCCACGTGTTCGATCCCAGGCACATCGAGGACATCCTTGATCGTGATCTGCCAAGCCTTTGGCGTGAAGAGGACGCGCAGCAAGTTACAGAGAACAGGCGACGTGGCGCCGGCAAGGCTGCCCTGACGCGGGCGGGAAAGGGTAGCGAGAAGGTTCGCGGTGCCGGGAATAACCCCAGAGATGACGCTCCCCGGCCCAAGTTGGAGGGCTGGAACGCGTTCGACGACGAGGGCCTGCTCCGTTAAATCCGTCTAGCCATTCACGTCCAGAATGAGCCCTGAGCGAAAGCTAACCGGGAGCCGAAACGATCTGCAGTCGCGATTGGCACGTCCCGAACCAATCCATGCTCAAGGAGTTCTTCAAGCCGACAACCGCCCATTTTTGGGGATGGCAGATGTTCGACAACTTCGTGCTTGAAATGTTGGAAACCGAGGGCGGGCCGATAAGGCTTCGGCATGGCGGATCTGGGCCGCCTCTGCTTCTGATCCATGGCCATCCTCGCACGCATAGGACTTGGGGCCAGGTCGCCGACTTGCTGTCAGCAGATTTCTCCACGACCATACCCCAATCACTACCCGGAAGGAAAATCATGGCTGTTTCCTATAGAAGGAATCGCTTGCCACGGTGGTGCAGGAAGTCGGCGATGTGAAGAATAGAGGCGCTTCGGCATTTTAAGGTGGATTAGGTCCTGACCGACAAATGGTGCTACATGGGCGATGAAGAATGCCCGCCCAGCGTACGTTGTCTACGCACCACCGCTGATCGGCCTTCCGTTCCTGGCTGTGATACTGGCTCTGGATGGGACGACCATCGCAACGCCCTTTGACACCGCAGATGAAGCGGCCGCCCACAACAAGGTGATGGCGGTTACAGGTGCGATACGGCAAAGCGGACTTGATAATCACAAATAGGAGAACCCGTCCATGAAACTGCTACGCATCACACCGATTGTCATTCTTGCCTGTGCCTTTGCCCTTGCGGCCTGCGCCAACACCGTCCGAGGCGTCGGCCGGGACGTCAAGGCAACGGCCAACGCAGTCGACGACACGGTCAACAAACCATGATGCAGAGGACCGTCACGGTTATCGAGAAGACAACGGGCCGCGTGATCGGAGCGCTGCCGATCGATCTTGCGCAGCAGGATCACGAGGCCTCCGATGATCAGTATTTCACCAAGGCGTTCGAAGCCGCCATGGACAGTGGCCTCATTCGTGAGTCCGACAAGCATGCGGTTGAATTCCGGCTTGAATAAAGTCGACGATGCAACCGCTTTTCTGTCGCGTATCGGGGCATTGTGGTTTGCATGGTTTTGCACCTCAGCCATCCAGCAGGGGTGAATCAACACACCGTCCAGTCCAACTATCCCTAGGACAGCCCGCTGCGGCTATGAATCGAGCGGCCGGTTTGGCCCGGAGGTGAAGCAGCAGCCGCTGCTCAAAGCCACTCAGTAGAGCAAATCGGTGTATTGGTAGGCGAACACCCTCCCGTGCTCGCATCGGTCACCTCAAGAAAGTAGTTTCCGGATCGGTGTAGCGTCACGGGCATTTTCGTTGCCTGTGCGGCGGCCCAATAGGATGTCGGGGCCCCAGCTCGGTATTCCGCTATCACCTGGCCCGCAGGATATTCTCGGATTTGATACCCCACGGTCAGCCCCAGGGTCCGAATTATCCATTAGAGATACCTAACATTTCCCTTTTGGCGAGGCGGGGTGTACTTTAGGTACCGCTGGGTGATCCTAGCGACCTACACTGCCCGCTGCCGAGAGGTGGCGGGCCTTTTTGTTTATGTGTGGAACACCGAAATCCAATGGGAGTTGGAATGCTGTCACCGTCCTTCCGTGGAGGCGATGATGGCCATGGACGTACAGCCGTGGTCGGCCCGCTCTCTGCTTCCTCACAGGGCGGGCCATCTCGCGGGTCGCTCACCGGCAATGACCTGGTGCACCATGCCGTCGACCTCAATACGCAAGTTCGAATACGACCCGGAAACCAGGGTTCTCTCAGTGTGGTTTGTAGCGAGTGGCAGGCAGTACGACTTTCTGGATGTACCGCCGGAGATCGTCGCCGATTTCAAATCTGCCTTTGCCAAGGGCCGCTATTTCAATGGTCGGATCCGCAACCAGTTCGCGTTCCGGCCCGTGGCAAGCTCCGATTCCAGCGGTTCATGCTGAGGCAGATTGTGCCAAGCGACCTGGCGGAAATCGCGCATGTCGAACGGCTGGCCGCAGACCGGACAGGTCATGAAATTGTCGCGCTCGTCGGCAGGCTCGCCGCCGTGCTGCGTGCCGGGAATCGGCGGTCCAAGGTCGGATAGCTTCGTCATAACCATCAAACATTCAATTCGTCTAAAATGTTCCGGAACCATTTTAGCGCGCGCTAATTGAATCGCACTATGCGAGTCAGCGC
This sequence comes from Mesorhizobium sp. M7A.F.Ca.US.005.03.2.1, assembly GCF_003997795.1. Lineage (NCBI taxonomy): Bacteria > Pseudomonadati > Pseudomonadota > Alphaproteobacteria > Hyphomicrobiales > Phyllobacteriaceae > Mesorhizobium > Mesorhizobium sp. M7A.F.Ca.US.005.03.2.1. The sequence goes on from NZ_RZRP01000335.1 coordinate 3,202, forward strand.
ATGCGTTTGAAGTTCATAAAGCCCATGGAGCCCGAGCTGGTCGAAACGCCACCGCAGGGCGACGAATGGCTCCATGAGATCAAATTCGACGGGTATCGGACCCAAATCATGAAGGATGAAAACGGGATCCGGCTGTTCACCAAGAACGGATACGACTGGACAGGCCGCTATATCGAACTTGCCGGAGAGGCGGAGGCGATCGAGGCGGAAAGTTTCATCATCGATGGCGAGACAATCACGGTCAACGAGGCCGGCCTGTCCGACTTCCAGGCCCTGCAGTCAGCCGTCACCCGTCGTGAGCCGTCGCGCGATCTGTATTTGGTGGCATTCGACCTCCTGCACCTGAACGGGCATGATTTGCGCAACATGCCGGTGGAAGACCGCCGCGAGATCCTGCAGGAACTGATTCCAGCCGTCGGCCGCATTCAGGTCAGCAAAGCCCTGCCCGGCACCGGTGACGCGGTTTATCACCTGGTCGACAGGGCAGGGTTGGAGGGCATGGTCTCGAAGCGCAAGGACAGCGTCTATCGCAGCGGACCGACGATGAACTGGCGCAAGATCAAGTGCTATGCCGAAAAGGAAATGGACATTATTGGCGTGCAGCGCGAGGCCGGAAAGCCCGCAATGGTGCTCATGGCCGACAAAGGCCGATATGCTGGCGGCGCTTTCGTTGCGTTTAAAGCTGACAAGCGCCAGCGACTTTGGGATCGCGTGCAAGGGAAGGTCGGGGGACCAGTGCCGATCGGTCTCAAGAAAGAAAAGGCCGAATGGCTCAAGCCTGGTCTGGTCGGTCGCGTGCGGTTCCTGAAGGGCGAGGAAAGGCTCCGCCACGCCAAGCTGCTGGACTACCGTGAGGAATAAGCTTGCGACAAGGTGCTGCCCATGACGCGGAACGGAACCGTGTGCCTGGCGTTGTGCGGAAGTCGACGTCTAGGAGGAACGGCATGGTGGCGCCACGCGCGGTCTGGAAGGGTTTTCTGAGGGTCGGTTCCGTGTCGTGCGGGGTCAAGATAGTGGGTGCCACCAGCGAGGCATCGAAAATCCACTTCAAGATTTTGAACCGCAGCGACGGTTTACCCGTGAAGAGTGCCTATGTCGACGAAGGCACCGGCGATGTTGTCGAAGCCGAGGATCAGATCAAAGGCTATGAGGCGGACAAGGGCGATTTCATCCACGTCGAGCCGGACGAGATCAAGAAACTGAAACTGACGTCCCAGCATACGCTTGATGTCGATTCCTTTGTTCCGGTTGCCGAGATCGACACGCGCTATCTCGAAAAGCCCTACTACTTGATCCCGGCAGATGGCGCTTCCCTTGAGGCCTTTGCCGTCCTGCGCGATGCGATGGCCAAGAAGCGCGTCGCGGCACGTTCCTGCGTCGTACTCTATCAGCGCGGCCGCGAAGTATTGATACAGCCGTTTGAAAAAGGAATGCTGCTGACCGAGTTGCGCACCCACAATGAGATGACATCGGAAGACACCGTCTTTAATGACGTGAAAAGCCCAAATTACGATTCGGATTTGCTCGAAATCGCGGGGCTTCTCATCGACAAGAAGGTGACAAAGTTCGATCCTTCGAAATTCGAGGATACTTACGAGGATGCGTTGATTGCCATGATCGACGCCAAGCGCAAGGGCAAAAAACCGCCGAAACCAGCGCCAAAGCCTCAGGAGAACGTGGTCGACCTGGCCTCGGTTTTGCGAAAGAGCCTCGCCAAGGAAGGCATCGGCCAAGACCGGCCAAAGGCCAAGAGCCGCAAATCGGCATAGTTAAAGATAGCAATCCCACCATCACCGCGCATCATCCAGTAGTTTTGGCGCGCTCGCGCGTTTCCGGCGTCAGGCCTTCGGCCAATCTCACCGGCTCGTCGCACTGCGACGCTGCGGCAATCGGGAGGAAAGAACACCCGACGCGACAAATCGCGGAGGGCCGGATTGCCGTTGTGCCCGTAGCTATAGGTCTCGTCGTTTGGTTCTCCTTGTGACCGACTGGTCGGCGTGGTCACCGTCACCCAAAAAATGATCGTGCCGACCTGGCCATGGATCGATGCATGTGAGATTGCGTTCATTGGATGTTCGTTGCTTTAGTCAATCGCAATGTAGTGTGGAGCGAAAACGAAGTGGGCCCGCCACTGAGGACACAAACAGCGGCGGGCCCTGCTTTGAGACCTGGCCCGGGAGCCAAGCTGCAGACCCAATTTCGATTTCAGAGAGAGGTTCCAGGCCTGCAGAAAAAACTTTACGCATGCTTGCATTGCACAGGCCCGGGTCTCGGAACCGGAGGCGGGCCCTCGCACCAGAGCTTGGTCGTTTCAAGGAGGGAGTCGTCCTCACCAAGCACATCCCGAACTTCGACTGCAGATGCGTGTTCCTCAGGTCAGTGCAAAATTTATGGCCCTGGGGTAAAAATGCTCGTGCGAGCAGCAGGATCTAGAGCAGCGTTTTCCTCGCGCCCACGACGGTCGGCCACGGCCGGATGCTCGATGGCCTCGGCTATCTCGATCGAAGTCCAACCCGCTGCCATGACTTCCAAAGGTCCATTCGGTGACCTGCTGGCTATCGTGTCGCGGTCAGGATATTCGTCCTGTCGCCTGCGGGAATTCTGCTCTGCGTCTCAGTCGGTCGCGCCTTTGGGCTTCGTCTCGGACGTAGCTCCGTCGAGGAGACAACCCGGTGAGAGGTCACGTCGAGCAGATGCAGGCACTCAGTCAATTCTGGCCGGGCGATTGGCCTTGGATGCTTCCACGTCCAGCTGGGCGCGACTGGCGTGAAGCAAGGCCGCGATCAAATTTTGGTCGGCTGACTTTTTCCCGGTGTATAGGCACACAAGCTCGCGGGCCTGGACCGTCGAATCGGATTCCGGGCTCTCCCTGATGGCTGACGTAAGAACCCGGGAGAGTATGTCGAAATCCAACAACGAAATAACCGGTCGGCTTCCTTTCATGGCCAAATCCATCCTGTTGGTCTGCAGGCAATACTCGAAAGGTCGACATGACAAGAATCGGCATCACCCGTTCCTTCACGCGGTCAACTTCAGAAGCTCTCGGAACATTTCGCCGAGCCCAGCGGCGGGGCGTGGATAACAGCGGTGCAGCGCCACCGCAATTACAAAGGTTAATTCGGCTACGCATCGAGCATCGGATGGTTTGGGAC
>NZ_RZRP01000336.1:0-6344 GCF_003997795.1 Mesorhizobium sp. M7A.F.Ca.US.005.03.2.1
GGGAAGAGAAGGCGGTGCGACTGGATAGATCCTATTCGCTATTCGCTACTCCCTATTCGCCCATTCACCCAAGGGAGAATTCCATGTACGCAGTCAACTATCACCGCGCCGCCTCGGTCGCCGATGCTGCCAAGCTGGTCAAGACAGGCGACGCCAAGCTGCTTTCGGGCGGTATGACGCTGATCCCGGCGATGAAGACGCGGCTTGCCGCGCCGTCCGACCTTGTCGACCTGTCGCGGATCGCGGAGCTGCAGGGCGTCAAGGTGTCGGGCAAGACCGTCACCATCGGCGCCGCCACCACGCATCACGCCGTTGCCAATGACGAGAAGCTGAAGAAGGCCTGTCCGGCGCTTGCCCATCTGGCGTCACTGATCGGCGATCCGGCGGTGCGCCATAAGGGGACGATCGGCGGCTCGATCGCCAACAACGACCCGGCGGCCGATTATCCGGCGGCGCTGCTGGCGCTGGGCGCCACCATTATCACCAACAAGCGCGAGATCGATGCCGACAAGTTCTTCAAGGGTCTGTTCGAGACCTCGTTGAAGGAAGGCGAGATCGTCACCGCCGTCACCTTCACCGCGCCGGCCAAGGCGGCCTATGAAAAGTTCCGCAATCCGGCATCGCGCTACGCCATCGTCGGCGTGTTCGTTGCCAAGGGCAAGGATGGCGTCAGCGTCGCCGTCACTGGAGCCGGCGATGACGGCGTCTTCCGCTCGAAGGAGATCGAGGCAGCATTGGCCAAGAATTTCGCGGCCTCGGCACTGGAAGGTGTGAAAGTGCCGGCGAAGAATCTGATGACCGACATCCATGCCTCGGCCGATTATCGCGCCAATCTGATCGCGGTGATGGCCAAGCGCGCGGTTGCGGCAGCCAACGCCTGAGAAACTGTTTGGAAACTCTACTCCGGCGGCCATCTGATGGCGTTTTCTGTGCTTCCGGTGCTCACGTACCAAAAGTACGCTCCGCTCCGGTTCTCGAAACCACCACCATATGACTCGCCAGGGCGAGTTTCGAAACAGTTTCTAATACGATCGGTCGCAGACAAGGAAAGGGGGCCTCCGTGGCCCCTTTTCTCGTGCGGCGGCCTGCATCCGTTCAGTTGCTGATGGAATCGCTGCCGCACTGCTTGAAGCAAATCCCCGCCGAGCCGGAGGCCGGACCTGATCCGGCAGCAATCTCGCACTTGCACAAATTCATATTGCACTGCAATATGGACTGGGCGGGAATGCGAGCTGGGTTCGAAATGTACCGTCGTACCCTTCGCATACCTATTGCGAGAGGATCGGCATGACCGACATTTCCGCGACGCATGTCGTTCCGTCCCGATCCGCCGCCGACAGATCAACCAGAACAAGACTGGCCTATCTCGACGGCTGGCGCGGGCTTTCGATCGCGCTGGTTCTGATCGGCCATTTCTTTCCGGTTCCGGGAATCAATCTTGGCGTGCTGGGCGTCGAATTCTTCTTCGTGCTCAGCGGCCGGCTGATGGGCGAGATCCTGTTCATCGAACGCTACCCGCTGAAAAAATTCTTCAAACGCCGCTTCTCCCGCATCTATCCGGCTCTTCTGGTCTTCGTAGTCGTCGCGATGATCGCGCTCTCCGGCACGTTCCTCGCCTTCAAATGGAAGGCCGCGCTGACGGCGCTGACATTCACCTACAATTATGCCGGCATTCTCGTGGCTCGGGCAGGGGCGCTCGACCATATCTGGTCGCTCTGCATCGAGGAGCACGCCTACATCATCCTGGCGCTGATCAGCGTCATCGTCTCAAGTCGCTCTCGCGTGGTCGTGCTGCTCCTGGCGCTGGCCTTGCTGGCCATGGCCAATGGCGCGGTTTCGTACTGGGTCTTGGGGATGGACTACGAAACCACTTATTGGCGCACGGATGTGCACATCGCGTCGATCCTCCTGTCGGCTTCGATCTGCCTGCTCAAGGCCGACGGCAGGCTGCCGGCGTTTTTGAGAGGCAAGCATGTGGCCCTGGTGGCAACGGTCTGTGCCGTTGTCCTGTTCCTGGATCGGGTGCCGACGCCGATGCACTATCTCTTCGCGGTGCCGCTGCTGGCTCTGGCCGTCAACGCACTCGATTTCAGCCCACGGTATTTTTCCGGATTGCTGTCGTCCTGGCCGATGGCGACGCTGGGGCTGTGGTCGTACTCGCTCTATTTATGGCAGCAGCCGTTCTACAAATTCGTCTATGAGCAAGGCAGCGCGCCGATACCGATGCTGGCCGCGGTCTTCGCTTGCGCGGCCTGCAGCTACTACCTCATAGAGCGCCCGGCGCGCGAATGGCTCAACCGCAACTGGTGAATGCCGTCGTGCCCGGCCAGATGATCGTGAGTGCAGGTGGAGGGATCGTGCTTCGTAAGCAGACGATCCATTAATTGTTTCTAATCTAACTTTCGGGAAAGCAATGACCTGCTTTCCGATCTGGGCCAGTCTCATTAGACATTGGTCTTATGGCAGGCATTCCTTATTGCCTCGCCGGCTTACCCGCCTAGTTTGTTCGCAGGACACATCTGAGAAGATGGTTCGAAGACGCATCTGGGAGGATGGAATGGATACGACCGGGGAAAGGGCGGGCGGCTGGCTCGACCGCTCACGCACCGTCGCCGAGCCTGGCTTCAGCAGGTGGATGGTGCCGCCGGCGGCGCTCTGCATCCACCTTTGCATCGGCCAGGCCTATGCGTTCAGCGTTTTCAACTTGCCGATGTCTAAGCTGATCGGCATCACCGACTCGGCGCCCGACGACTGGAAATTGACCGGCCTCGGCTGGATTTTCTCGATCGCGATCCTGTTCCTGGGCATTGCGGCGGCGTTCGGCGGCGGCTGGCTGGATCGCGTCGGTCCGCGCAAAGCCATGGTCGCTTCTGCCTGTTGTTTCGGCGGCGGCTTCATTGTCTCGGCGCTCGGCGTCTATCTGCACCAATTGTGGATCATCTATCTCGGCTACGGCGTGCTGGGCGGCATCGGTCTCGGCCTCGGCTATATCTCGCCGGTCAAGACGCTGATCACCTGGTTTCCGGACCGGCCGGGCATGGCAACCGGCATGGCGATCATGGGCTTCGGCGGCGGCGCCTTCATCGCCTCGCCGCTGTCGGTTTATCTGATGAAGCTGTTTTCGACGCCTGAGCACATCGGCGTCGCCGAAACCTTCCTGGTGCTGGGCATCGTCTATTTCGTCTTCATGCTGATCGGCGCCGTTATCGTCAGGGTGCCGCCGGAGGGCTGGAGGCCTGCCGGATGGACGCCGCCGGCGGCACAGAATGCGATGGTGACGACGTCCAATGTCCATCTCGACGATGCGTTGAAGACGCCGCAGTTCTGGCTGCTGTGGGGCGTGCTGTGCCTTAATGTGACGGCAGGGATCGGCGTGCTCGGCCAGGCCTCGGCGATGAGCCAGGAGATGTTTCCGGGACGCATCACGCCTGCCGCTGCCGCCGGCTTCGTCGGCCTGCTGTCGATCTTCAACATGCTCGGCCGCTTCTTCTGGGCCTCGACCAGCGATTATATCGGCCGCAAGACAACTTATGCCATCTTCTTCGCGCTGGGCGTCGTCCTCTATGCGGCGGTGCCGTGGACCGGCCAGACCGGCAGCGTTTTCCTGTTCGTGCTGTTCTACGGGATCATCCTCAGCATGTATGGCGGCGGCTTCGCCACCATTCCCGCTTACCTGCGCGACGTCTTCGGCGTGCGTTACGTCGGCGCCATCCATGGCCGATTGCTGACCGCGTGGTCGGTGGCGGGCGTGCTTGGCCCGGTGCTGGTGAATTATATCCGGCAGTACCAGATCGACAGCGGCGTTGCGAAGGCCGACGCCTACACGGTCACCATGTACATCATGGCCGGCCTGCTGGTTGTCGGCCTCCTGCTCAACCTGATGATGCGGCCCGTCAATGCGCGCTTCCACATGAAGACCGAACCAGCGGTGGCTTAGAGTCAGTTCCATCCCGACAGAATCGGGATGGGCTCTATCTTATTGTTTGAGCATGATCTTTTCCGAAAATCGGAATCCACTTTCGGGATCAGCTCTGAGGAAACCGACCATGGCGCAAGACAACGAGAATTCGATCAGACTCACGCTGGCCTGGCTGCTGGTCGGCATCCCGTTGGTCTGGGGGTTCTGGATGACGCTGGTGAGTGCGACAGCCCTGTTCCAGTAGTCCTCGTCTTCGTGCGCAGATCTGCCTGGTCTGTCAGGCGCTGATCTGCCTGGCGTAATAGCGCACCGCTTTCTTGCCGCCATGGATGACGGCGTCGCCGGCCTCGACGAAGCCGAGCGCAGCGTGAAAGGCATCCGAGGCGGGGTTCGGCGGGGCGGTGTTGACTTCGCAGGTGACCAGCGTGTGGCCAGCGCGCTCAACATGGCCGAACAGGTCCTGATAGAGCCGGCGGGCGTGGCCGCGGCCGCGTGCGTGCGCCGCCACGACGACCCGGTCGACATAGACGAAGCGCTCATGGCGCTCGCGGAACCACAGGAAATTCGGGCTGTCGTAGCGGGCGTCCTGGTCGAAGGTCATGATGAAAGCTTCGAGATCGCCGATGCGCCTGGTGTAAAATGCTTCGCCAAGCAGGAAGGCCAGCCGCTCAGCCTCCAGCCACGACAGTTCCGCGGCATGCTCGTTGTTGAGCGCCAGGATCGCCGCTTCGTCTTGGGCCGATACACGGGCTATCGGGGCAGGGCTCGAGGTCATGCCTTGGCTGCCGCGATCGTTGCCGCCACCAGCGCTGTGTCGGTCAGCGTGTTGCGGTACTCGCGATCGAGATCGGAACCACCCATGCCGACATGGGGATTGCGGTAGTCCATGGCACTCGGCACATCCTTGAGGGCGGCAAAATGCATTTCGGACAGGCCGGTTCTGCTGCGCACTTCGGCAATGTTGTGCAAATCCAGTCCGCCGCAGCCGAGGATGACGATGCGGTCGCCGGCCTGCCGCACCAGATCCGCCAACAGCGGCAAGCCTTCGATGGCAGTGTCACGCTGGCCGCTGGTCAGCACGCGGCCGACCTTGCTGCGGATCAGCGATTCGAGCGCCTCGGCCGGCTCGCGCGTCATGTCGAAGGCGCGATGGCAGGTGACGTTCAAGGGGCCGGCGGCCTGCGTCAGTTCGCTCATGCGCGCCTCGTCCATGGTGCCATCGGCGTTCAGGCAGCCAAACACCACGCCGGGCACGCCGAGTTCGCGCAGTGCCGAGACATCTGCCAGCATCGAGGCATATTCGGTCTCACTGTAGAGAAAATCGCCGCCGCGCGGCCGCACCATGACGTGAAACGGCACGTTTGCCTGCTCGATGGCGGCGCGGATCGTGCCGAGGCTTGGCGTAATCCCGCCTTCGACGAGGCTGGCGCACAGTTCGACCCGGTCGGCGCCGGCGGCTTGCGCCGCGAGAAGGCCGTCAATGCCTTCGACACAGATTTCGATCAGCGGCAGGCGGAGAGCTTTGGTCAAGGGGCGATCCATTCCATGATTCCCGGCCAGCCCTACCACCGCGCCGGTTGCTGCGAAAGCGCGAACAGACTTTCGCGCCGGGCACGGACTTCGCGGTTATTGGCGCAATTCCGTGTTCTTGGCGCCTTGCTCGACCTGATCGATCACCAGAAGCTTCACCTCGATATCACCGATATTGGTGGCCTGATGCCACTGGCCGATCATTTCGATGATGAAATCGCCGGCCTTGTAGGTGTTGCTGTCGCCGGTCTCGACATTGGTGACCTTCAGCGTGCCGGCCTGGACATAGGCATAGCGCGGGAAAGGGTGCCTGTGGACCGGCAAGGTCGCGCCCGGCGCGATGTCGTAGGTCGAGACCAGCACCTGCACGTTCTTCTGCGGCAGCGTGATCGGTTGGCCGGACGCGGTCGTCGTGCGCGACGCAAGAGGGGTCACGACGACAGGCGTGCCGCTGCTGTCCAGCGCGTGGGCCGGGTTCGCGGAAAAGGCTGCCGCGAGCAGCAGTCCTGACATCAAAATTTTTCGCATGATTCGCATCCACCCCTGGCGTCAACATCGCGCAGTGGCCACCAGCACGCAAGGCAGCGCCTTGGGCACCTGCCTGCCGGCCAAAAATATTTTTGTCGCCCCTCTTGAAGGAAAAAAACACGATTACCAGATCGTTTTCCGTCGAGGCTTCGGCTCGACATACTGGCGTCGCAGCGACGCTGCGACAGCCTCGTAATCCATGTTGCTTCACGGAGGATATGGCTATGAGAAGCTCTGATTATACCCCTCTTTACCGCACAACGGTCGGCTTCGACCGTCTCTTCGATATGCTCGAAAAAAGCGTACGCTCCGACTGGCCTCCCTACAATATCGAGAAGACCGGCGAGAACGACTATCGCATTACGAT
>NZ_RZRP01000337.1:0-6343 GCF_003997795.1 Mesorhizobium sp. M7A.F.Ca.US.005.03.2.1
CGGCAATTTCGGCGATATCTTTGCCGGCTATGCCGCCAAGAAGATGGGCTTGCCGATCGATCGGCTGGTCATTGCCACCAATGACAACGACATCCTGGCGCGCACTTTTTCGACCGGCGAATACCGCACCAAGGGCGTCTTTGCGACCACGTCGCCGTCGATGGATATCCAGGTGTCGTCGAATTTCGAACGCTTGCTGTTCGAGGCCTCCGGCCGTGACGCCGCGACCGTGCGGCGCTACATGGACGGCCTGAAGCAGTCCGGTGCTTTCACCATCGAACCCCACCAAATTGCCGGGATGCGGTCCGAATTCGACGCCGGCCGCGCTGATATGGACGAGGTCGCCGCCACCATCCGCTCGACGCTCGCGACCAGCAACTATCTGCTCGATCCGCACACCGCGGCAGCCGTGCATGTCGCCGCAGGCAAGGCGTCAGGCGCCGTGCCGATGGTGGTGCTGGGTACCGCGCACCCGGCAAAATTCCCGGCCGCCGTCGAAGCCGCCAGCGGCGTGTCGCCCGCACTGCCCGCATGGCTAGGTGGGTTGATGACATCGGAGGAAAAATACACGGTACTTCCATCCGACCTGAAAATGGTGGAAGATTACGTCGGCCGCCGCGCGCGGGCGGCGCGTTAGGGAGTAGTAGCCATATGGGTGTTGAGGTAAGCCGTCTGTCGAACGGCCTGACAGTCGCCACCGAAACCCTTCAAAGCATCGAATCGGTTGCCCTTGGTGCCTGGGTCAAGTCGGGTGCCCGCAATGAACGTGACGACGAGCATGGCATGGCCCATCTGCTCGAGCACATGGCGTTCAAGGGCACGAAAAGGCGGAGCGCCTTCGAAATCGCCTCGGAGATCGAGGACGTCGGCGGCGAAATCAACGCCGCCACCAGCGTCGAGACCACCTCCTACTATGCCAGGGTGCTCTCCGACGACGTGCCGCTGGCCGTCGACATTCTTGCCGACATCCTGCAGGAGTCCGAATTCGACCCGCAGGAACTCGAACGCGAACAGCATGTGATCCTGCAGGAGATCGGCGCCGCGCACGACACGCCCGACGACATCGTCTTCGACCGTTTCACGGAAACCGCCTATCGCCATCAGACGATTGGGCGCTCCATTCTCGGCACGCCCGAAACGGTCAAATCCTTCACCTCGAAACAACTTCACGACTTCATAGAGCGGCAATATGGCGCCGAGCGCATGGTGATTGTCGCCGCCGGCGACATCAAGCATGACAATTTCGTGCGCGAGGTCGAAAAGCAGCTCGGCGGCTTCCGCAGCAAGGCCGACAGCACCATCCCGCAATATGCGCAATATGTCGGCGGCGATTTTCGCGAGGACCGCGACCTGATGGACGCGCAGATCGTGCTGGGGTTCGAAGGCCGGGCCTATCATGTGCGCGACTTCTACGCCTCGCAGGTGCTGTCGATGATCCTCGGCGGCGGCATGTCGTCGCGCCTGTTCCAGGAGGTCCGCGAGAAGCGCGGCCTGTGTTACTCGGTCTATGCCTTCCATTGGGGCTTTTCCGACACCGGCGTCTTCGGCGTCCATGCAGCGACCGGCCAGAGCGACATCGCCGAACTGGTGCCTGTCATCATCGACGAACTGCAGAAGGCCGGTGAGAAGATCCTGCAGGAAGAACTCGACCGGGCGCGCGCCCAATATCGCGCCGGACTGATCATGTCAGCCGAAAGCCCGGCCAGCCGCGCTTCGCAGATCGCACGGCAACTGCTTCTGTTCGGCCGGCCGATCGCCAAGGAGGAACTGATGGAACGGCTGTCGGCGCTGACGATCGAGCGGCTGACCGATCTATCGTCGCGTTTGTTCTCGACCAAGCCGACGCTTACCGCTGTCGGGCCTGTGGGCACACTGGCGCCCTACGAGGCGATTCTCGAATCGCTCGCGGGCACGCAGACCGCGGCCCGCAAGCTCGCCGTCTAAGCCCCTCAAAGCGCCATGTTCGCGCTCCCTTTCTTTCGCCGTGACCTGCCGGCACTGAAAGGCGACCGTGTCACGCTGCGCGTGCCGTTCACCAACGACTATCGCGAGTGGGCGGCGGTGCGCGGGGAAAGCCGCGCTTTCCTCGAACCATGGGAGCCACGCTGGACTCCCGATGAACTCGACCGCAACGCATGGCGGCTGCGCATCAGCCGCTACCGCGAGGATTATGCTCAGGGAACCGCTATCGCCTTCTTCATTTTCGAGAGGAGCAGCGGCAAGCTTGCCGGCGGCATCACGCTCGGCAACATACGCCATGGTGTCTCGCAAAGCGGCCATGTCGGCTACTGGATCGGCGAGCGCTTCGGCGGCCGCGGCCTGATGACCGACGCGGTCAAGGTGGTGACCCGCTTCGCCTTCGATACGCTGAGGTTGCACCGGATCGAAGCGGCCTGTATTCCCGACAATATCAGGTCGATCCGCGTGCTTGAAAAAGCCGGATTTCGGCGCGAAGGACTGCTGCGATCCTATCTCAGGATCAACGGCATCTGGCAGGACCACTACCTCTACGCCCGGATCGCGGACGATCCGCCGGGCGTTGGAACGAAGGACTGATTTTGACGAAATTCCTGCGCAACGGGCCGCTGTTCGCCATTGTCCTCGCGACACTCCTGACGCTGTGGGCGGCATCGTCGGCCTTCGCCGTCGAGCCGATCAAGATCGCCCGCGACGACGTCGCGCTCGACCTTTCCGGCGCCGTCGAGATCTACCGCAACCAGGGCGAGAATTTCCAGGTGTCGACCGCGCCGGGTCCGGACGGCATCGTGCGGCGCATCGAGGTCGAGGCCAATGATGCCCGTTCGACCGGCGACTGGGCTGTCTTCGCGCTCGCCAACACCACCGACCAGCAGCTCGACCGGCTGATCGTCGCACCGCATTTCCGCCTGGTGAATTCCGGCATCTTCTGGCCGGATCTGGGCTCGACCCGCATCGCTGCCATCACGCCCAGCGAAGGCTTCGCGCTCGACCGCCAGACCAGTCCCGACGCCGACGTTTTCCGGGTGACGCTGAACCCCGGCACGGTGATCACCTTCATCGCCGAACTGGCCTCGCCGAAGCTGCCGCAGGTCTACCTCTGGGATCCCGAATCCTACAAGGACTCGGTCAATTCCTACACGCTGTTTCGCGGCATCGTCATCGGCATTGCGGGCCTGCTGGCGCTGTTCCTGACCATCCTTTTCGTGGTCAAGGGGACCTCGATGTTCCCCGCGACCGCCGCGCTTGCCTGGGCGGTACTGGCCTATATCTGCGTCGATTTCGGCTTCCTCAACAAGGTCATCGAGATCTCGCCCGGCAATGAGCAGATGTGGCGGGCGGGGACGGAGGTGGCACTGGCGGGAACCTTCGTGGTGTTCCTGTTCGCCTATCTCAACCTCAACCGATGGCACGGCCATTTCAGTTATGGCGCGCTGGTCTGGATACTCGGGCTGGTGCTGATCGCCGGCGTCGCGATCGTCGATCCCGCGGTCGCCGCCGGCATCGCCAGGCTGTCCTTCGCCGCCACCGCACTGACGGGGCTTGGCCTGATCATCTTCCTCGGGATTCGTGGTTATGATCGTGCGATCATGCTGGTGCCCAGTTGGGTCATGGTGCTGTTGTGGCTATGCGGATCGTGGATGGCGATCACCGGCATGCTCGACAACGACATCGCCCAGCCGGCCCTGGGCGGCGGGCTGATCCTGATCATCCTGCTGATCGGCTTCACTGTCATGCAGCATGCCTTTGCCGGCGGCGCGCTGCATCAGGGCCTGTTCTCCGATCTGGAGCGGCAGGCGCTTGCCGTCGCCGGATCGGGCGACACGGTATGGGACTGGGACGTGCTGCGCGACCGCGTCGTCACCAAGCCCGATGTCAGCATCCAACTCGGGCTGGCGCCGAACAGCCTCGGCGGTGCGGCGCGTAACTGGCTGCCGGTGCTGCATGCCGACGACCGCGACACGTTCCGCACGACGCTCGACGTCGTGCTCGAGCACCGGCGCGGCCGGGTGTCGCAGAACTTCCGACTGCGCGGCGCTGACGGCCACTATCACTGGTTCTCGCTGCGTGCGCGCCCGGTCATCGGATCCGATGGAGAGGTCATCCGCTGCGTCGGCACCATGGTCGACGTGACGGAGCAGAAAAAGTCCGAGGAAAGGCTGCTGCACGATGCCGTGCACGACAACCTGACCGGCCTGCCGAACCGCGAACTTTTGATGAACCGGCTGGAAGCGATCATCTCGATCGCGCGCACCGAAGAGAAGGTGCGTCCGACCGTCTTCGTCATCGACATCGACCGTTTCAAGCAGGTCAATGACGGGCTCGGCATCTCGGCCGGCGACACCATCCTCTTGACCATCGCGCGTCGCCTGCACCGGCTGCTCAAGCCGAAGGACTCGCTGTCGCGCTTTGCCGGCGACCAGTTCGCGCTGATGCTGTTGTCCGAACAGGACCCGGCCCGCATCGCCGCCGTGGCGGATGCCATCAAGCATGCCATCAACAATCCGATCACCTTTGCCAAGCGCGAGATCGTGCTGACCGCCTCGATCGGATTGATCACCTGGAATTCGCCACAGATGTCGGCCGAGGACATGGTCAAGGATGCCGAGCTTGCCATGCATCAGGCCAAGCGCTTCGGCGGCGACAGGATCGAGCCGTTCCGTCCGGCTTTCCGCACTGTCGGCACCGACAGGCTGCAGTTCGAATCCGACCTGCGCCGCGCCATCGAGCGACGCGAATTCACCCTTGCCTACCAGCCGATCGTGCGGCTCGAGGACGGCAGCGTCGCCGGCTTCGAGGCGCTGCTGCGCTGGGACCACCCGCGCCGCGGCATGATCCCGCCGGCGGATTTCATCCCGGTCGCCGAAAGCTGCGGCCTGATCGTGCAGCTCGGCCTGTTTGCCATGCAGCAAGCGGCGGAAGACCTCGCCAGCTGGCAAAAGCAGATCGGCGACGCGCCGCTGTCGGTCTCGGTGAATCTGTCCAGCCGCCAGTTGATCCGCCGCGACCTGGTCAGCGACGTCCGCTCGGTCATCGCTCGGGCCAACCTGAAGCCGCGCTGCTTCCGGCTCGAACTCACCGAATCGCTTGTCATGGACAATCCCGAGCAGACCGCCCATGTGCTGACCAAGCTGAAGCAGCTCGGCATCGGCCTGTCGCTGGACGATTTCGGCACCGGCTATTCCTCATTGGCCTATCTGACGCGTTTCCCCTTCGACACCATCAAGATCGACAAGAGCTTCGTCGACGACAACACGCCCAAGCGCGCGGTGCTGCTGAAATCGATGGTCAACATGGCGCATGAACTCGGCCTGTCCGTCGTCGCCGAGGGCATTTCGGACGAGAGCGACGCGCTGGAACTGCGCCAGATGGGCTGCGAATATGTCCAGAGCTTCATGTTCGGCGCGCCAATGCCGGGCGACCAGGTGCTGAAGACGCTGAAAGAGCAGTATCCGCTGACGCAAGCGTAAACGGATCAGGCGTGTCCGGCAGCGAGGCTGAGATGCGCAAGGTCGATACCGATCGAGGCGAGGATCCGGTCGTATTTGCGCTCGATATCGGTGTCGAACAGAAGCTCGGCACTGGCCGGACAGGTCAGCCAGCCATTTTCTGCGATCTCGGTCTCCAATTGGCCGGCACCCCAGCCGGAATAGCCGAGCGCCATCAGCGCATGACGAGGCCCGCGGCCGGACGATATGGCGCGCAATATGTCGACGGTCGCCGTCAGGCAGATGTCGTCGGAAACGGTCAGCGACGATTCCACCCGATAGTCGCCCGAATGCAGGACGAAGCCCCGGCTGCGATCCACGGGGCCGCCATTGCGCACGACGAAATCGCGGGCCTGAGCCGGCAAGCGGATTGCCTCCTGCTCGTTCATGATGCCCAGTTGCACGAGCAAGTCCGGAAACAGCATCTGCTGCGTCTGGTTGATGATCAGGCCCATGGCGCCTTCATCGGAATGGGCGCAGACATAGATGACCGAGCGCGTGAAACGGTCGTCCTTCATGCCGGGCATGGCAATCAGGAACTGATCGTCGAGAAAGCCGCGACTGGCGACCGTCTTCTTGTGGCGCAACAAGTCCATGAAGGGAGCGTAACGCGTTTCCAAAGCGCCGAAAAGATGCACCGTGCTGGATTCGACCAAAGCCTGTGGCGGCGGCTCGAACATTCTTCTCCCTCGAAGTCACGCAAATATGATACCGGCAAGGCCATGAAATCATTGCGCGGCCACGAACGGACGATCAAATCACCGCCATGCGAAGCTTGAAAATCCTGCTGCTCGGCGCCGCCATCGGATCGGCCACCGCTCTTCCCGCCGCCGCCTCTTCGTCGGCGTGGTACAACAGCGAAGGCGGCAAGGTCCGGC
>NZ_RZRP01000338.1:0-6336 GCF_003997795.1 Mesorhizobium sp. M7A.F.Ca.US.005.03.2.1
GTCGCAGACCTTCCTGCTCGACATCAATCCCAGGGAACGCCATGGCCAGGCGATGGCCATCTGGTGCGCCGGCATCATGCTGGGTCCGATTCTGGGCCCGACACTCGGTGGCTGGCTGACCGAGAATTTCAACTGGCGTTGGGTGTTCTTCATCAATCTGCCGGTCGGCATCGTCGCCTTTCTCGGTATGGCCGCTTATTTGCCGGCTATCGCGCGGCGCGTGCGCGGCTTCGATTTCTTCGGCTTCGCCATGATATCGCTCGGCGTCGGCGCGCTTCAGCTGCTGCTCGACCGCGGCGGCGAGGTCGACTGGTTTTCCTCGGTGGAGATCTGGATCGAACTTGGTCTTTCGCTCACCGGCTTCTGGGTGTTCATCATTCACACCATGACGGCCGAGCACCCCTTCATCGATCCCAAGATCTTCCTCGACCGCAATTTCGTGACCGGGCTGGCATTCATCTTCGTCATGGGTGTGCTCATCCTGGCGAGCATGTCGCTGCTGCCGCCGATGCTGTCGACCATCTTCGGCTATCCGACCGTCACCATCGGCATCGTCATGGGGCCACGCGGCGTCGGCACCATGATCTCGATGCTCGTCGTCGGGCGGCTCATGAGCAGGATTGACGCCAGGATCCTCGTCGTCATCGGCTTCCTGCTGACCGCGCAGTCGCTCTACACCATGTCCAGCTTCACCCCGCAGATGGACAATTGGCTGATCATCAGCTCCGGCGTCATCCAGGGCCTGGGCATGGGGATGGTGTTCGTGCCGTTGTCGACCGTCGCCTTCGCCACGCTTGACGTGCGCTTCCGCACCGATGCCACGGCTCTGTTCAGCCTGGTGCGCAATCTTGGCTCGTCGATCGGCGTGTCGGTCGTGACGGTGTTGATGGTGCGCAACACGCAGATCAACCATGCCGAGCTTTCGGCCTTCATCAATCCGTTCAACCCCAATCTGTGGGCTGTTTCGCCGGCGGCCGCAGGCGGCGATCCAACGGCGCTCTCGCAGGTCGATCGCATGGTCAATCTCCAGGCCATGATGATCTCCTACGTCAACGACTTCAAAATACTCATGGTGATGACACTGCTTGCCATCCCGTTTGTTTTCCTGCTGCGCAAGCCGAAGCAGGCACCAGCCGGCGGCGCGCCGGCGGCGCATATGGACTAGCTTTCCATCAAATCGTCTTGGGTGTGGCGCACCGAACCGGCACGTTTTCCTATTTTCCGAGCACGAGGCTCCAGTAACGGAGCTTGCTGTCGCTGCCGTCGCGCACATAGGCAAGGCCGAAGCGTGTGAAGCGCGGGTCGAGCATGTTGCGGCGATGGCCTGGTGAATGCACCCAGATGTCGAACAGCTTCTCGAGGTCGAAACGACCCTCGGCGATGTTCTCCGCCGCGGCACCGGAAATTCGATTGTCCCTGACGCGCGAGGCGAAATCCTTGCCCCAGCCGGTGGTGTGGCTCATGCGGCGGCGCTGCGCCATATAGCCTGCCTGCTGCAGGGCGGCCTGTTCGAGCTGCCGGTCGGGGACCAGCGGCGCGAGCCCGGCCGAGGCGCGGATGCTGGCCAGCGTGCTGGTGGCGGAGGAGGAGACCCCGGCGCCTTCACCGGTTGGCAGTGAAACGGTGCTGCAGGCGGCGAGCCCCGCCAGGGCTGCGAGGCCGGTCAGCACCATGCGCCTGTTCAGCTTCGGGATCGGGTGGGTTTCGATTTTCGCTATGGTCATGCCCCTGAGATAATGGCGATCATGGCTTTTGCCGGGCAGGGCGGCGAAAATCGGAGAGGGGGCGACAGACTGACGCTGGCCGGTACAACGCTGATCGGCGTGGCATGCTGGGCGGAGTTTCACCAGGCGATCGACGGCGCTGCCTATCCCAGGCTGGCCGGATTGCGCCTCGCATCGAAACCGATCCGGCCGTGCGTTATCGCCATTTTTCTCAACGCTACCGCTGGCGCCGCCGCACGTCAGGTTGTCTCTCATTTCACCAGAGTGATCATCCGATCGGCATACATTGTGCGATTTCCAAGCGCCGCCGCGCAGTCGGACTTGACGGACGAGTTCCCGGTCATCTGTATCGTATTGCCGACAAGCCTGAGACAGTCGCCCTGGGCGCTCATATCAGAGTTGCCGGCGTAGGAAATGGGCGCGTCCGGCGCGTAGATGAAACCGCTGAGCACGGAATTTGCGCCACCATTCAATGTCAGGGCAGACGTGTTGCCGTGATCCTGGAAAATGGTGATACCAGCATAAGGGCCGCTGGTGGGCGGGGAAAGGTTCACCTTCTCATTGGCATTTATGTAGATCTGAGCGCTTTCCATGAGGAAAATGGTCACGCCCTGGCCAGTCAGGCTGCCGTTTCCCCCTGGCTTTATGGTGGTGCCGCGCATGATGTAGACGCCCGGATTAAGCGTGATGTTCCCCGATAATGTCTTGTCGCAATAAGTGCCGGGCGACAGCGTGTAGGTTTTGCCGTTCGGGACAGGCAAACACAATGTGTAAGGGGGAGGAACGACGTCGGCCAATGGATCAAAGGACGCGTACCTATGTTCGTGCGGCGTTCCGCAGGCGAGACTGGCGCTGGGTGGCAACAGCCCGCTGGTGCCGCCGACGGTTGAGACACAGCCGGCCGAAACCAGTGCGGAACCACCCCTGTTGACGGAATCCGACGCGTCCGAGTTCGCCGCGATCACGCAATTGTCCATCGAGACGTTGGTTGAGCCCTGCAGGTTCACGGCGGCGGACGCATGCGGATCGAGCGCCAGCACGCAGGCCTGTGCGCCAGGTTTTATCTTGACCGAGGCCGAGCGGTAGGCCTGCCAGGGGGCCGAGGCGCTGATGAAGCTTGGGCGGCTTATGCTGGACGACAGCGAGATAAAGTAGGCGCTTGGACTGCCGCTTGCCGTTGCCGCGAAAGCGGAGACGCTGCCCAAATATTCCTGCTGGTCGGCCGCGCTCATATTGGCGGCGAAGAACTGCAGCCCAAGCTGCTGGACATCGCCAGCCGCCATATCGGGAGAGAACTTCGTGCCGATGGCGAGCCCAGCCGCGTCCAGCGAGTTCTGGAGTTGCGAGGCGTCATGGCTCGTGCCGATCAGATCGACGGCGCCGGCCAAACCAATCATTAGTGGCAGCATAGCGACGGCGGTCGTTATGGCAAAGTTGCCGCGCTCCGAAGACCAGAAGGCTTTCAATGCGAACATAGTCCCTCACCGAAACTCGTAAAGCTCAGGTGATACGCCAGGGATCCCTACGAGTAATTTAAGTAAATGCTAAAATGCGTAAATGCTAAAATGCAGCACAATGATTGGCCAAAACGAAGGTCTGCCAAGGTACGCCATATGAGAGGCCATACGGAGAGTTGAACACAACGAGGAGTTGCTCCCCAGGCCATTGACCCGGCGACAATCGCCGCCAACTCTGCTATCATGCTTCTCGATCTTGAAATGGCAGCGCTGGCGGCCATCCAGGCGGTGACCGCCCCGACACACGGGAGGAAGGTTATGGCCGGCTTTCATGTCATGGCGGACGCACGTGGAATGCATGTGCAGCCGGCGGTGCGCCGCATCACCACGTCGGACCTTTGGGATGCGTTGCGTCTCGGGTTCGAGGATTTCTGGGCAAAACCATCGCACTACGTGTTCCTGTGCCTGATCTATCCCATCGTCGGCCTGATCCTGACGCAGTGGACGTCCGGCGCCAATGCCATCCAGCTCATCTATCCCCTGATGTCGGGTTTCGCGCTGGTCGGGCCGTTTGCGGCGCTCGGCCTTTACGAGATCAGCCGCCGGCGCGAGCTCGGCATGAACACCTCCTGGCGGCACGCGTTTGATGTCCGGCGCTCGTCCGCGATCCCGTCGATCGCCGTCATTGGCGTCATGCTGGTGGCGCTGTTCCTGTTGTGGCTCTACACCGCGCAATCGATCTACACTGGCCTGTTCGGAGACCAGCCGCCGGCCTCGATCGGCGGCTTCATCCGCGACGTGCTGACCACCAGTAAGGGCTGGACGCTGATCCTTGCCGGTAATGCCGCGGGCTTAGTCTTTGCCGTAATCGTGCTGGCCACCACTGTGGTTGCCTTCCCGCTGCTGCTCGACCGCGACGTCGGCGCCGTCTCAGCCATCGAGACCTCGGCCCGGGCGGTGATGGCCAACCCGCTGCAAATGGCGCTGTGGGGCTTGCTGGTCGCCGTGCTTCTGGTGATCGGTTCGATCCCGCTGTTTGCCGGGCTCGCCGTCGTCATGCCGGTGCTCGGCCATGCCACCTGGCATCTCTACCGCAAGGTGGTCGAGCCGGAGCGGGCACAGCAGATAAGGCGACCGATGTAGGCTAGCTCTCAGCGCTGCGCGTCGGTCGCCATCTTCAGCGCGAGAGCCGCCAGCACGGTTCCCATCATCCAGCGCTGGATGACCAGCCACAAGGGCCGTCCGGCGAGGAAGGTGGCGATTGAACCGGCCGTCACCGCGATGACGGCATTGACGCTGAGGCTGATCGAGATCTGTGTCGCGCCGAGCACCAGGAGCTGCGACAGGACGTGACCCTTGCCAGGGCTGATGAACTGCGGCAACAGCGACAGATAGAGCACGGCCACCTTCGGATTGAGCAGATTGGTCATCAGGCCCATGGCGAAAAGCTTGCGCGGCCGGTCCCTCGGCAATTCGCGCACTTCGAATGGCGAGCGTCCGCCCGGCTTCACCGCCTGCCAGGCCAGCCACAGGAGATAGAGCACGCCGGCAAAGCGCAGCGCATCATAGGCGTAGGGCACTGCGAGCAGCAGCGCGGTGATGCCGAATGCCGCCGCCAGTACATAGAAGACAAAGCCGAGCGCCACGCCGCCAAGCGAGATGAGCCCCGCCTTCGGCCCCTGCGACAGGGAACGCGAGATCAAATAGATCATGTTGGGGCCAGGCGTCAGCACCATGCCGAGGCAGACCAGCGCGAAGGCGAGATGATTGGCTGTTTCGGGCATCTGTTCTTCCCCAGCGCGCCGCGAATGGACGCGCGATCCGGCAGGCGGCCAAGATGTGCCTGTCCCGGGAGGCGCGCGCAAGTGCATGGCGGCGCCAGCCGTTGTTCCAGCCAGCCCCCGAAGCCTGAGGATCAGCCGACGATGCGCAGGTTCGACAATTCGTTGCCGATTTCCTTGAAATCGTTCGACAAGCTGGCGCCGGTGGCATTCCAGAACAGTTTTGCCGGCTTGCTCGCGTCCGTTGGATCCTTGCGGAAGCGCGAGTTCGACGAGCAGGATCTCAGCGCCTCGATCGCCTGCTGATCGGCGGTTTTGGTCGTCGACAGGTCGAGCGCCACCGTCATCACCATGATATTGGCTGCCTTGGCGTTGTTGCAAAGCGTCGCCATCTGCTCGTTGAGCGCGTTGGTGTAGTTGCCGTTCGAATAGTCGAACTGGCCAATGGCGCTCGATGTGCCCATGAACAGGCGGCCCACCGAAGTGCCGTTGTAGCCTGGGTTGAGATAGCCGAAGGACGCATAGGTCGATTTCGAATCGGCGGGGTCGGAATGGCTGAGCGAGGACGGCGTGTAGTAGGTATTGGCGCCGTCGGTCAGCACGATGACGACCTTGTCGTTGCCTCTCTCGGTTTCCGGGCGGCCTTGCGTGAACGGCTCGCCGCTCGAAACCACCCGCCAACCCCAGGCCATGCCTTCGGGAACATTGGTGCCGCCATCGGGCTTCATCAGGTCGATCGCGGCCTTGATCGCGGTAAGCCCAGTGGTAACGCTGACATCGGTCAGCGGCGTGATCGG
Source organism: Mesorhizobium sp. M7A.F.Ca.US.005.03.2.1 (assembly GCF_003997795.1). Lineage (NCBI taxonomy): Bacteria > Pseudomonadati > Pseudomonadota > Alphaproteobacteria > Hyphomicrobiales > Phyllobacteriaceae > Mesorhizobium > Mesorhizobium sp. M7A.F.Ca.US.005.03.2.1. The sequence continues at coordinate 5,760 of NZ_RZRP01000338.1, forward strand.
GTTGGTGGAGCAGCTGTAGTTCGGCCCGTTGCCGGCGGCCAGCGCCGGCGCATTGATCGGCCTCGGTTGGAAATATTTGGACATGTTGCGCAGCCGGGATTGGCCGGTGCTGCTCGTCGGGTCGTCATTCCACCAGCTGTTGATGGCGCCATAGGTCGTCGGCGCGGCCTCGTCGGGATCCTGGGTGAGCCTCCAATGGTTGCCGGGTTCGTCCGGGGCGAACATCGGCACAAACATCGTCGCCGGATCGCCGACCCCTATGCCGGTGTTCGCCGAGCCGCCGGAAGGCGCCGCGTCGTTGACATTGTAGGGATAAGGCCTGGCCTCGACGCAGCCCTGCCAACTGGCGAACGGGCCATAGGTGTCGATGTAGTCGTATTCGTCGTGGTCGCGTTTGCAGGTGTTGTTCGGGTTGTATTCGTCGCACACCACGCGCTTGCTGTTGACGACACGCTCATGGTTGGTGACGACCTTCATGTCGCGATAGAGCGAAAACCGGGTCAGCATCTGGCCTTCGTCGGTTCCCCATCCGGTGCCGCGCTTGTACCAGATGCCGTTGGTCTGCTGGGCGTATTTG
>NZ_RZRP01000339.1:0-6336 GCF_003997795.1 Mesorhizobium sp. M7A.F.Ca.US.005.03.2.1
TCGGCACGGTCGGCGGCGCAATCCTTCTAACCACGCTCGGCACGATGATCTCCGCCATTGGACTCAGCGAGGGATGGCGCACCGTCATCGAGGGCGGGATCATCGTTGGCGCGCTGCTGGTGCTGCGGGGCGAGTTCCTGACCCACATCGGCAATCGGATGCTGACGCGCAGGAAATGACCATGCCCCTGCTTGCAATGTTTCTTTCGATTGTGAGAACGTTCTCACAAGCTATGGCCCGGCACGCAAGGGCCAAATTCCAAAGGGAGGTTGATGCAAATGAAGCTATTAAAAACACTAGGTCTGGCCGCGTCGCTGACGCTTGCCACAGCTGTGAGCGTCGGGACGGTCGTCGACCAGGCCGACGCGCAGGACAAGAAGCTCAAGGTTTATCTGTCGCTGAGCTATAGCGGCAACTCGTGGCAGTCGGAGGCCGCGAACATTGTCAAGGCGCTGGCGCAGACGCCGCCCTACGACAAGACGGTGGAACTGAAGGAGGTGATTTCCGGCACCGATCCGCAGGCGCAGATCTCGGCCTATGAAAGCATGATCCAGGATGGCGCCGACGGCATCATCAGCTTCCCGATCTCGTCGACGGCGTTGAACCGCACCATACATCGCGGCTGCCAGAAAGGCGTGCTGTTCTTCATGTACGACGCCACGGTAACCGAGCCCTGCGCCTACAACGTCAGCTACATCACCGCCGGCTTTGGCGAGAACACCGCCCAGGCGCTGGTCAATATCCTTGGTGGCAAGGGCAATATCTTCCTCAGCCGCGGCGTTCCGGGCAACTCGGTCGACAAACGCCACACCGACGGCGCAATGCACATCTTCAGCCAGTATCCCGGCATCAAGGTGGTCGCCGAATACTATTCCTACTGGGATGACCGCACCACGCAGCAGGAGACGGCCAAGGCGCTCGCCGCACATCCGGACGTCGACGGCATCTGGGCCCAGGCTGGCGAATACGGCGCGATCCAGGCGCAGCTTGACAAGGGCAACAAGCTCGTGCCGATGACCGGCGAGAACTCTGACGGCTTCCGCCTCGGCCTGGCCGATCCGAAGATGCAGGGCATGGGGCTCAAGGGCGTCTCGGCCGGCTCGCCGCCTGCCACCTCCGGCTACGCCTTCAAGCTGATGATGGAGATCCTCACCAAGAAGCGCGACCTGAAGCCGATGAACGTCGAGTACCCGCTGCCGTGGGTGCCGGCCGATAAGGTCAAGCCCTGCAAGGGCGACACCTTCGCCGACGGCTGCAACGTCTTTCCGTCAGACAAGGTGCCGTCGTCCTTCGTCACCGAGGTCTTCAATCCCGAGCTGCTGCCGGAACTGTCGCTGCAGTCGGCGTTGGAGGGCAAGCCAACACCGGGAGCGACCATCCAACCGCTGCCGGCGGATGTAAAGAAGGCGCCCGACGCGCCCGGCATCAACTGCTCGTCCTGCAAGGCTGCGGCCGACGAATACAAGCTGACCAAGATCGAGGCGACAGTGAAGCCTTGACGATCAGCAATGCGATAGATGGACGGCGTCGTGCCGTCCATCCGACTCAAGACAAGGATGAGAACATGCCGACCTTTCTGAAGCGGGGCAGGGATCCCGAGGCTGTTGCCCAGGGCGACGCGGCCGTGCGAACGACCGTCGAAACGGTCCTCGCCGATATCGAAAAACGCGGCGACGACGCCGTCCGGGAACTGTCGGAGCGTTTCGACAAATGGTCGCCGCCGAGCTTCCGGCTGAGCGACAGCGATATAGAGCAGGCCATGTCCGAAGTCTCGGCAAGAGATCTTGAGGACATCCGCTTCGCCCAGGTGCAGGTCCGCAATTTCGCGGAAAAGCAGCGCGCCTGCCTGCAGGACCTCGAGGTGGAAACGCTGCCAGGTGTCGTCCTTGGCCACAAGAACATCCCCGTTGAGACGGTTGGCTGCTACGTGCCGGGCGGCAAATATCCAATGGTCGCTTCCGCGCATATGAGCGTGGTCACAGCGAAGGTCGCCGGCGTGAAGAAGATCGTCGCATGCGCGCCACCGTTCCAGGGCGGGCCACACCCGGCCATCGTCGCTGCCATGCACTTGGGCGGCGCCGACGAGATCTACGTTTTGGGCGGTATCCAGGCCGTCGGCGCCATGGCGCTCGGAACCGAGACCATCGGACGCGTCGACATGCTTGTCGGTCCCGGCAACGCCTTCGTTGCTGAAGCCAAGCGCCAGCTCTACGGCCGCATCGGCATCGATCTGTTCGCCGGCCCGACCGAGACGCTGGTGATCGCTGACGACAGCGTCGACGGGGAGATTTGCGCGACCGACCTGCTTGGCCAGGCCGAACATGGTCCCACAAGCCCGGCGGTGCTTCTGACCAATTCGCTAAAGCTGGCGCGCGACACCATGGCGGAGATCGAACGTCAGTTGAAAATCCTGCCGACGGCCGAAATCGCTGCCAGGGCATGGGCCGACTACGGCGAGGTGATCGTATGCGATTCCTACGAGGAAATGGTTGTGGAAGCCGACCGGATCGCCTCCGAGCACGTGCAGGTGATGACGCGCGATCCCGACTACTTTCTCGACAACATGCGCAATTACGGCGCACTGTTCCTGGGTCCACGCACCAACGTTGCCTATGGCGACAAGGTCATCGGCACCAATCATACGCTGCCGACCAAGAAGGCGGCCCGCTACACCGGCGGTTTGTGGGTTGGCAAGTTCATCAAGACCTGCACCTATCAGCGCGTCCTGACCGACGAAGCGAGCGCTATGATCGGCGAGTACTGTTCGCGCCTGTGCGTCCTGGAAGGATTCTACGGACATGCCGAGCAGGCCAACATCCGGGTTCGCCGCTACGGAGGTCGCAACGAGGCCTAAGGCTGCGCGCCAACGGAGTTTTCATGTCGGTCATCGCCCGTAACAAAAGCAGCAAGCCACGCCTGACCGTAAAGGATCTGGCGCGCGACCTCGGCATGTCTGTCGCGACCGTGTCCAGGGCCTTTCACGCCGACGCCGTGATCGCCAAGGAAACGCGGGACGTGGTGCTGAACCGGGCGCGGGAGATCGGCTATTCGCCGAATCCCTTCGCTCGCAGCCTCATCACCAAGAAGACGCGCATCGTCGGCGTGGTCGTCGCCGACATCACGAACCCGTTCTATCCGGAAGTGCTGACCCGGCTCACCACCGAACTGCGCGCCATCGACATGAATGTGATGCTGGTCGCTGCCGACCAGTCTGGTGAGGTCGACCAGGCACTGCGCCTTCTCCTCAACTACCAGCCCGACCTCGCCATCATCCTCGCGGCGACCTTGTCTTCGGAAGCCGCGCAGGAGTGCCGCAAGGCCGGCACGCCGGTGATTTTCTTCAACCGACTGTCGGCCGACGACCACGCTTTCGGCATCTCCTGCGATAACATCCTTGGCGGTCGCCGCATTGCCGACTATCTGGCCGATACGGGCCACCGGCGCCTGGCCTACATCGCCGCACTGGCGGATGCCTCGACCAATGTCGCCCGTCACCGCGGCTTTAGCGAACGCGCGGTCGAGCGCGGCCTTGCAGAGCCTGCCGTCATCGATGCGGGGCAATTCAGCTATCACGCTGGCTATCAGGCCGCCCACAAGCTGCATGATCTCGAAAAGATGCCCGACGGCGTGTTCTGCGCCAACGACATTCTCGCCATCGGCTTCCTCGACGGTGTGCGGGAACTGGGGCTTAGCGTGCCGGACGACATCTCGATCGTCGGCTTCGACGATATCGAAATGGCGCACTGGCCCTCGCACGGTCTGACGACCGTCAAGCAGCCCATCGAAAAGATGCTGGAGGCGACGGTCTCGCTGGCCAAGGAATTGGGCACGAATGCTGGCCGGGAGCCGGTCGTGCAGATGATTGCGCCCGGCCCCGTGATCGAGCGGGCGACGACACGCAGGAGGGACCATGACTGATCCATCCGCGAAGCGATTCTTCGAACGCGCGCTCTCCGTTCACCGCTATGACTGCGAGCTGGTTGCAGCGCCGCAGCCGTCGTCCGCTGAAAGTGGGGAATCCCAGCCGCTCATCGATCAGGATGGGGCGACCGACGAGGCTGTCGTCCGCTATGTCGTTGCCACCCGTCCCATCTATGACGGTCTGCGCCGACTGATCGGGCAGGTCGCGGGCTTGCTGGTTCTGGCCGAAGCTGGCGGTCGCCGCGATGTGCTCGACCTGCCGGATATCCCGGCGGCCTGTGAACAATGGGCCGAGGTCAAGCGGCGACTGGGCGCCTTGCAGCCGCCGCGCGGTCTGGAGGCCCATCGCGTGCGCTTGGAGTCTGCGCACGCGACGCTCGGCGAAGTGCTTGACGAATTCGGCCTGGCTCGGCTGTGGCGCGACTGGCAGCAGCATCTCGACCGCGCAGCGGAGAGAATCAAGCACGCCTATGCCTGGCTGCAGGCGGCGTCGGAGCCTCGAGCCGGCATGACGCCGATCGATTTCAATCATGCCTGCTGCAGTTGTGCACAGCGCTGGCGAAAACAGGGAGGAAACGATGGGTCAGTATTCGATCTGGGTGCTTGAGTACAGCTACGTCACCAACTACCACAGGAGCGGCGTGCTCTACGGCGCCCACAATCAGGGTCACGTCAAGCTTCCCTACTGCTATGCGCTGATTAAGGGCAACGGCCACGTCGCCATGGTCGATGTTGGCTACAATAACAAGGACTACGGCAAGCATCTCGGCGACAAGTTCGGCGTCGAAAACTGGCACTCGCCCGAGGCCGTCCTCGGCGAGATCGGCCTGTCGCCGATAGACGTCGACACGGTCTTCGTCACGCACGCCCACTTCGACCATTTCGGCAATGTCGAGGACTTCCCTAAAGCGACTTTCTACATCCAGGAGCGGGAAATCGCGAAATGGGTCTGGGCGATGTCGCTGCCGGACCGCATGCGCTGGATGAACGTCGCCGTCGACCCTGGCGATATCGTGCGCGGTGTCGATCTTGCCCGCCAGAAGCGGCTGGTGACGATTGATGGGGCAAAGCAGGACGTGCTCCCGAATGTCGATCTCAATCCCGCCTTCGATAGCCACACCTACGGTTCGATGTGGGTCACCATACGCAACGGCAAGGAAGATACCTGGGTACTGGCAGGCGATCTGGTCTATGTCTTCGACAATATCGAGGGCTCGGGAGCTGCCGTCGATATCGAGACGCTCTACGTTCCGGTGGGGTTAGCGGTCGGCAGCCAGACAAATCTCGTGCTGGCCACCGAGGAGATGATGAAGCAGGTGAATTACGAGGCGCGGCGCGTCATTCCCATCCACGAAGAGCGGCTGAAGGACCGTTTCCCGTCGCGCATCACCAAGGATGGCCTGCGCATCACTGAAATCTGCCTGGCGGACGGCGAGAAATCGTGGGTGCAGTAGTGGACGCAATCCGCAAGGTCGCCATTATCGGGGCAGGGCTCGTCGGCCGCGGCTGGGCGATCGTTTTCGCCCGGGCGGGACATCAGGTGACCATCTACGATGGTAGCGACGACATCCGCGCGAAGGTGATTGACAGGATCCGCGCCAGTCTTGCCGACATGAAAGAAGCTGGGCTGATCGACGCAATCGATCCAGTCATCCGGCGGTTGAGCGTTGTCGACACCCTGGAGGAGGCGGTCGCCGATGCCGACTATATCCAGGAGTCGGTGCTCGAACGGCGCGATGTCAAGGAGGCCGTCTGCCTCGAAATCGATCGGGTCATGCGGCCCGACGCCGTCGTTGGCAGTTCAAGCTCAGGTATACCTGCCTCGGCGTTTACGGCACCATGTGCAAACCGCGCACACTTCCTCGTGGTGCATCCGGTAAATCCGCCACATCTGGTCCCGTTGGTCGAATTGGTTCCGGCGCCATGGACGGACGCAAACATCGTTCCATGGCTTCGGGCACAAATGGAAGCCGTGGGTCAGGCGGCCATCGTCGTGCGCAAGGAGGTCGAAGGCTTTGTGCTGAACAGGCTTCAGGGCGCGTTGCTCAACGAAGCCTGGGCATTGCTTGAGGAAGGCGTCGCAAGTGCCGCCGACATCGATCTGACCGTGTCGCACGGGCTTGGCTACCGCTGGTCCTTCATGGGGCCGTTCGAGACGATCGACCTCAACGCGCCAGGTGGGATTGCCGATTATGCACGGCGTCTGGGGCCGCTCTACCACGCGATCGCGCTGGAAAGGCGCGATCCGGCGCCTTGGTCCGAAGCGCTCGTCAGCAAAGCCGAGGCCGCGCGCCGCGAAAAGCTGCCGGCCTCCCGCCTCGGTGAGCGCAGCGCCTGGCGCGAATGGTTGTAGCCGACGACGACCGACGCCCCTTCGTGTGCGCGCCTCGCTACAATCTGCCCGCCGATACCACC
>NZ_RZRP01000033.1:0-17549 GCF_003997795.1 Mesorhizobium sp. M7A.F.Ca.US.005.03.2.1
CAGGAACATCACCGCGACGGGAAAGAGCGTCACCGCGATCAGCGGCGCCAGCAGCAGCCAGGCGATGATCGAACGCTTGAGCTTGCTCGTCATGCGCGTTGCTCCCGCATCGCCAGCCGCACATAGATCATGGTGAAGACCAGCAAGATGGCGAACATCACCAGCGACACCGCCGATGCTTCGCCCAGCTTGCCGATGCGGAAGGCCAGCTTGTAGAGATGGGTGACCAGGATATCGGTCGAGTTGGCCGGCCCGCCCTGCGTCATCACCCAGATGATCGGGAAGGAATTGAAGACGTAGATGGTGTTGAGCACGATGGCGATGTTGATGAACGGTTTCAGGAGCGGAAAGGTAATTTCGCGGAACTGCTGCAGCGGCGTCGCCCCTTCAAGCGCCGCCGCCTCGTAGAGATCGTCCGGGATCGACGACAGCCCGCCGAGGAAGATCGTCGTCGTGAACGGCACCGTCACCAGGATGCCGATCAGCACTTGCATCGGAAAGGCGGTTTCGGCACTCGCCAGCCACTGGATGTTGTGATCGATGAGGCCGAGGCCGATCAGCGCCGAATTGAGCATGCCGCTTTCGCCGCTCAGCGCCCAGCGCCAGACCACCGCAGTCATGGTCAGCGACACCGCCCAGGGCAGCATGATGATGACGCGGGCAATGCCGCGGCCATAGAAATCGGTGTTGAGGATCATCGCCACCGGGATCGACAAGAGAAGCGCGCCGCCGACCACCATCACCGTCCATTGGCCGGTGCGCCAAAGCGCGGCCGTGAAATCGGGATCGGCAGCGAGTGCCGCGAAATTGGCGAAGTCGTTGAAGTCACGAAGCTGGCCGAAGCGGCTGACGTCATGCGTCGAGATCTGGATCAGGTCCCAGACCGGCCAGAAGATGACCACCGCCGCCAGAAACAGGCTGGGCAAGGTCAGGAGATAGGGCAAGAAACGATTTTGCATCGGCTGGCTTTGTACCGCGTTGCGGGGAGATTGGATTTCGCTGGCTTAACAGATTGACTTGGTCCGGCCTCGTTCTTCTCAGGGCACCGCTTCAGGATTCCTTGCAACCGTCGGCGCTGCCCTCACCTGCTCGTCCGTTCTCCGCAGCAGTTGCGGAAGGGCCCCTTTCCTCTCCCCCGTCGATCGGGGGAGAGGTGTCGAGCGAAGCTCGACGGAGTGGGGGTCGACCCCTTGGGCGCAAGGCGAGGCTTGCGCCTGGTGCTCTTCCTATATCCGTTCGCGGTGGCTGCCAGGTGGTTCCCCCACTCCGTCTCGGCTTCGCCGAGCCACCTCTCCCCCCTCCGGTGGGAGAGGAAAGGAGCCTGGCTGGGCGGCGTTGACATCGACGAACTATCTTTCTGCTCGAGGCTGCAAGATGTGGCGCGCCCCGCCTGAATCTGGGGCGCGCCACGGGCGCAGGGAGATACGCCCTATTCCTTCAGCACTGCCCCTACTTCTTCAGCACCGCATTGGCCTTGGCCGCCGCGTCCTTCAGGCCTGCCTCGGGGTCGCCGCCGAGATAGATCTTCTGCATGGCGTCCGACGTGATCTGGGCGACCTCTTCCCAGCCCGGGATGACCGGCGCGAAGCGGGCGTCGGGCAGCAGAGCGGTGAACGCGGCCAGATCGGCATTGTTGACGTAGTAGTCCATCTTGGCCTCTTCCTTGTTCACCGGCAGGAAGCCTTCGCCCTGTGTGAACTTGGCACGCTGCTCCGTGGTGAACAGGAAATCGAGCAGCTTCCAGGCCTCGTCCTTGTTCTTGGAGTTCTTGAACATGATGATGGAATCGGTGACGCCATAGGTGCCGCGCGCGCCGGTCGGTCCGGCGGGAATGGCCGCAACGCCGTATTTCAGGTTCGGCGCCTCGTCCTTGATCTGGTTGGACAGGAAGGGTGCGGTGATCATCATGCCGACCTTGCCCTGCTTGAACAGGTTCTGCACGTCCTCGCGGTTGTTGGAGGTGACGCCGGGTTCGGTCAGGCCTTCGTCGATCATCGACTTGTAGAGCTTGGCGGCTTCAAGCGCGCCGGGCGTGCTCAGGCCCGAAGTGCCGTCCTTGTTGAGGATTTCCGTGCCGTAGGACCACATCGCATAATAGTAATAGACGTCGGTCTCGATCTCCTTGCCCTGCAGGCCGAAGCCGAACGTGCCCGACCCCAGAGCCTTGATCTTGCGCGCATCTTCCTGCAACTCGGTCCAGTTTGCCGGTGGCTTGGCGATGCCGGCCTTCTCGAACAGCTCCTTGTTGTAATACATGGCGCGCGCCGAGGCCGCGATCGGCAGGCCGTAGGTCTTGCCATCCATGATCGAGGGCGACAGGAAGGTGTCGATGAAGCGGTCCTTGAAGTCGGGCTTGATGTAGCCGTCGAGCGGTTCGGCGACATCCTGCTGGACGAAGTCGATCAGCCAGCGCGTGCCGATGATCGACAGATCGGCATTGGTGCCGGCGGTGATGTCGGTGGTCAGCTTCTGCAGCAGCACATCCCACGGCACCACTTCGAACTTGACCGTGATGCCGGGGTTCGCCGCCTCGAATTCCTTCTTGACGCTGTCGAAATAAGGGCCAGTCTTGGCGCTGTACTCGGCCACGGTGACCCGCACCTCGCCCGCATCCGCCTGCGCCGCAATTGCCAGCATGCTCATTCCGGCCATCAGGCCGATAGTCCATTTTGCAAGACTCATTTGAACTCTCCCATTTTGATTTTTGCGCCTGCGCGCCTCTTCGTTACCCAAGCAGAAGATTTATGTGACTTTCCTACATTATCGAGGATTTGAGGGCTTGCAAGCAGATTATTATGTTGCTTAATTACATTTTGTGGACTAGGCCTGATACGACCTGTCGGAGGTCCCGGAGGATGACGCACGGTGGTTTCGCAAACGGAACTCGAAGGCAGGGCCGAATTCGAGGGCAAGACTGTCGTTGTGACGGGTGCGGGCGGCGGCCTCGGTACGGCCATCGTGGCGCTGATGGCGCAAAGGGGCGCCAGGGTCGTAGGCTGCGACCAGTCGAGCGAGGCGTTGAAGAGCCCGCATTTTGCCGCCCGCCACGTCTTCGATCTTCTCGACAAGGCGTCGATAGCCACGGCGATCGCCGCCATCCTCGACCGGGACGGTGTGCCCGACATTCTCATCAACAATGCCGGCTGGACGCGCGCCGAGACGCTCCCCGCGCTCAACCCCGACAGGATTGAGCAGGAACTCGACCTCAACCTGACCGGCGTGATGAATTTCGCCGATCCGCTGGTCAAGGCGATGGCCAGCCGTGGCTCCGGCAGCGTCGTCTTCATCTCCTCGGTCAACGCCATCGCGCATTTCGGCAATCCCGCCTATGCCGCGGCCAAGGCCGGCATCAACGCCTATGCCAAGGCGATCGCCGTCGAGCTCGGCCGCAGCGGCCTGCGCGCCAATGTCGTCTGCCCCGGATCGATCCGCACCGCCGCCTGGGACCACCGCCTTGCCAAGGATCCCGAAATCCTCGGCAAATTGCAGCGGCTCTATCCGCTCGGCCGCATCGTCAACGCTGCGGAAGTGGCGGAAGCCGTCGCTTTCCTTGCGTCCGATCGCGCATCGGGAGTAACAGGCGTGGTGATGCCCGTGGACGCGGGACTGACCGCCGGTTGCCTGCCCTTCATCGACGACATATTGGGAGCGTGAGCATGACCGACGTCGAGTTCCGCGACCTGTCGAAATCCTTCGGGCAGCACAAGATCCTCGAGAACATCAGCCTCGATATCAAGAGCGGCGAGTTCGTCGTCCTGGTCGGCCCGTCCGGCTGCGGCAAGTCGACCTTGCTGCGCATGCTCGCCGGCCTGGAGACGATCACTTCCGGCGATCTGTTGATCGGCGGCGTGCGCGCCAACGCGCTGCCGCCGCAGCAGCGCAACATCGCCATGGTGTTCCAGTCCTATGCGCTGTTTCCGCATCTGAAGGCATCGGACAATATCGGTTTCGGCCCGAAGATACGCGGCGAGACGCGCACGGTAATCGATGAGAAGGTCAAGAAGGCATCGGGGGTCCTCAATCTCTTCTCCTATCTCGACCGCTATCCCCGCCAGCTGTCGGGCGGCCAGCGCCAGCGCGTCGCCATGGGCCGCGCCATCGTGCGCGAACCGTCTGTGTTCCTGTTTGACGAACCGCTGTCCAATCTCGACGCACAATTGCGCGTGCAGATGCGAGTCGAGATCAAGGCGCTGCACCAGCGGCTGAAGTCGACGATCGTCTACGTCACCCACGACCAGATCGAGGCTATGACCATGGCCGACCGCATCGTCGTGATGGATCGCGGCAGGATCCAGCAGGTCGGGGCGCCGCTGGAGCTCTATGACAGGCCGGCCAACAAGTTCGTCGCCTCCTTCCTCGGCTCGCCGTCGATGAGTTTCGTCTCGGGTTCGCTCAAGACGACGCTTGAGAAAACCTGGTTCGAATCGGCCGGCGGCGGGCGGCTGGCGCTTGCCGGCAAACAGGTGCCGGCGGACAGCGCGGTGGAGGCCGGCATCCGCCCCGAGCATTTTGTCATCGGCGAGGCTGTCGACGCGATGGCGATCAGGGTGGATGTCGTTGAGCCCACCGGCTCCGAAACACATGTCTATGGCGCTATCGGTGCTGATACGGTACGCGCCGTGTTCCGTGACAGGGTGCCGGTCAGGCCGGGAGACCTGCTGCCGGTCTCGGTCGATCCCGGCAACATCCATCTGTTCGACAAGGCGACGGGCCTGCCTCTATGAAAATATCAGCATGAAGACGCCGGCCGACATCATCACGCGCCTGCAGCTGATGTCGCAGGACGGAACGAAGTCGGATCGCAAGCTGGCCGGCTTCGTGCTGGCAGACCTCGACTTCGTTTCCAAGGCGGCGATTTCGGAAATTGCCGCGCGCGTCGGTGTCAGCGAGCCGACGGTGACGCGGTTCTGCCGCAACCTCGGCTGCGAGGGCCTGCGCGACTTCAAATTCTATCTGGCGCAAGCCATCGCCATCGGCGGCCAGTATCTGTCGCCGGAGCCGTTGAGCCGCGATGCCCGCGAACAGCGCATCGCTTCCGCCATCACCGAAGCGGCGATATCGGCCATCCAGCGCGCCAGCGAAAACCTCGACATGACGACGCTGGTCGCCGTCGCCGCACGCATCGCGGTTTCCGGCAATGTGCTGTGCATCGGCTCCGGTGGCATTTCGTCGATGATGGCGACCGAAATGCAGAACCGGCTGTTCAGGCTTGGCGTGTCCGTGCTGGCGCAAATCGACGGACAGTTGCAACGCATGTACGCTGCCGTCGCCACCCCCGACACCACGCTGATCGCCTTCTCCGTCTCCGGCTATGCACGATCGGTCATCGATGCGGTGCAGGTCGCCCAGCAATATGGCGCCACCACGATCGCCATCACCCCGCCGGACTCCGCGCTCGCCAAGGTCGCCGACACGGTCATCCATTTCCAGTCGCTGGAAGACGGCAATATCTACAAGCCGACATCGTCGCGCTATGCGCTGCTGTCGATCGTCGACATGATCGTCACCTCGGTCGCCGAGACGCGCGGACCAAGGGTTCTGGAAAATCTGCGCCGCATCAAGCAGAGCGTCAACACGTTGAAAGTTGACGATCCGCGTTTGCCGCTGGGGGATTGACCCTCCGGCAAGGACATCAGGCCTGATGGCCGAGCGCCTCGATGCTTTTCGCCAACGTCTCCGGATCGCCTTCAATGCGCACGGTCTTCAGCCGCGCCGTGCCGCCGGCGACAACCGAGACGGCGGACCCCGGCACGCCAATCGCCTTGGCAATCAGCTTTTCGAGCGCATGATTGGCGGCGCCGTTTTCCGGCACGGCGCTGACGCGCGCTTTCAGATGGCTTCGCTCGTCCGCCGTGGTCTCGATGCCTTCGAGCCTGTCCAGCGCAGCCTTCGGCGTCAGCCGGACAAACAGCTCGACGCCATCATCGCGCAGGCGAAACGGCGCGCTCATACGATCATCGGCCTCACAGGACCAGAGGCGCCACACTGGTCAATATGAACTGCCGCAGGAAGAACAGGATCAAAAGCAGGATGATCGGCGAGATGTCGATGCCGCCAAGGTCCGGCATGAAACGGCGGATCGGCCGCAACGCCGGTTCGGTCAGCCGATAGAGCATGTTGCCGATGGAACCGACGAACTGATTGCGCGAGTTGACGACGTTGAAGGCGTAAAGCCAGGAAAAGATCGCCGATGCGATGATGATCCACCAGTAGAGGTCGAGCGCCATGACGATTGTCTGAATGAGGGCGAGCATGCCGGTCTCCAATTGTTGCCGACATGTAGCCATTGCACGCGAAACCGGCAAGGGCCGCCTGCCACGGTGCGCCGGTACGGCTGCCAGGCCACTGGATTTCGGCAAACCTCCGCCTTGACAGGAAACCGCGGCGCCCGATAAATGCGCCCATCCGCTGGACGGGGCTGTAGCTCAGCTGGGAGAGCGCGTCGTTCGCAATGACGAGGTCAGGAGTTCGATCCTCCTCAGCTCCACCAGCGGATTAATTCCTCGCTCTCCGCGCCATATGCAGTCCGCGACGCTCGTCCGGGCTGGCCTCCACGGCTGGCATTTGCCGTGCCGGCGCGCCTAAAAGGCCGCGCGCCGCGCCGCCTGTTTTCGCAATCTCCGGCAAGACTTTTGTCAATTGGACTTATGGCGGAAGCGCTCGTCGATTGTTTCCGTTTTTTTTGCAAACCGCCCCACTAAATTGACGTTACCAAATCAGTTTTTTCTGTGCGTTGTGGCCAAGGCGTTTCGGCGGGGGCGACCGGAGACGCTATATGGATTTCGAGTCGAAATGAAAAATCCGCCTGCGGAAGCAAAGACGTGTCAATTCGCGAGAATCTCGCTGCAAACCTTAGACGGCTGTGCAAGGACCATGCCTCCGTAAGCGCGGTATGCCGTGAGCTGCACATCAATCGCACCCAGTTCGAACGCTACCTGCAAGGGCAGACCGTTCCCAACAAGGCCACAGCCAAGCTGATATGCGACTACTTTCGCATCGACGAGGCGGAACTGTACCAGGATCCCGGCACACCCGAGCCAGTGATGCGCGGCCTGCCGCCGGTGTCCGAGAGCCTGTTCAACCAGATGATCCGCCCTCCCAGCCCTTCGATCGCGGGCGGCACCTATTTCACCTATTTCTCGATCCCGGGCCGCCTCGACCTCCTGGTGCGCTCGGTGACCTTCGTGCGGCGCGAAGCCGAATTGGTCACCTTTCGACGGGTCACCGGGTGGTCGGAGCGCCGGGGATCGACCTGGGCACGAGCGCGCGGCAATCACTATGGCGTGGCGATCTCGCGGCTGAACTGGATTTATTTCAGCGGCATCAATCGCCGCCAGACCGGAGAGCCGTCGCTGATCTCCGTGCAATGGGCTCCCATCTCCGAACCGGTGCTGATGGGCAAGGCCATGCTTCTGACGGAGGCCGGCCCGGCATTCGTGTCCGTCATCATGCGGCGCGACATTGCCAACATCCACGCAAGGGATGCCATCAGCATGGCGCATGTCATCAGTCTCGACGATCCGGGCGTCGACCAACTGGTTGTCAGCCTCACCCGGGACGGGTTGGGCTAATCCCTCGGATCGCCGTGTCTTACGCCAATTAAGAATAAGCGTACGCCGATAAAGCGTACGCCAACGATTGTCTACTCTGTATCTGAATAAAATCGATATTTTACACTTTGGTACCAAGAAAGATAATCCACGCATCCGCCTTCGACTCGTGGTTTTACTATAATTTTAACAAACCATTAACTCTTCCGACCTTACCTTTCTTCGCGCGGATCCCGTTCCGGGGGTCCTTCAACGGATCCCAGATTGGGGTCAGGAAAGGGATAAAAATGGCCAAGAAAGTGACCAATACTCCGAAGCTGACGATTGCCGCCGGCACGCAGACCGTCTTCTTTTCGCAGGGCATGCACTACAACAAGCGCTGAAGCCGTTCTGCGCCGACGAGCGGTTCGCTTGTCGGCGCTTCGGCTCCGCAGATGGCATCCAGCTTCATGAAAATGCGCTCTTCGAAAACGCTTGTTTTCTACCCTGGCCCGAACAAGGTCACGGCATGCAACTTCCTGACCAGAAGCGTATTTGAATGCAGCCCTGATATGGTCGGCCTTCTCGCATCGTGGGACAAATGGGCATCGACGGCGGACATTGCCCGCGCCCATGGCTGGTCGAAGTCCGAGCTGAAAGCTGTCGTTCCCCGGTTGCTCGATTTTTCCGCCCTGGTCACCGCCGGATCGCCTCTCGCCGAGCAGGAGGAACAGTTTTCAGGACAATGGAGTTGGGGGCTTCCGACGGCGCTGATGCATTTCTGCGTCCAGGACAGCGAATACATGACCATCGAGCAAGCGGAAGAGCGGCAGATGGAACGCGCCGGCCATACGCCGCAGCCGGACCTCCTGCTCAAGAATTCCGCCGGCGCCATCCAGCTGCCGAATGCACTGGAAGACAACGAACTTCTTGGCTTGATGGCGCGGCGCCGCACCAACCGCACGGCGGCTCAGCCCACCATCACGGCCAAACAGCTTTCCGATTGCCTGTTCGCAGGGCTCGGCATCATCGGTGAGACCGCCAATTGCGTCGGCACCCTGCCGCTTGGCATGACCCCTTCCGGCGGCGCGCGAAATCCCTATGAGGCCTATGTGGTCGCGCTCGGCGTCGATGGCCTCGAACCCGGTGTCTATCACTATTCCGCCGCCGACCACGACCTTGGCAGGATTTCCGCGAACCATCTGCCGAAGATCTCCGAACTGGTCGGCGGACAGGAGTGGGCTGACGCCATGCCGTGCCTGATCCTGCTTTGCGCCAGGCTCGACCGCACGATGTGGAAATATGAGGACGCCAACGCCTATCGTGTCGTGCTGATCGAGGCCGGCCATATCGGCCAGAACATCATGCTGGCGGCGACCAATCATGGCCTGTCGGCCTGCCCGACAGCCGCGCTCAGTCATTCCGCGATCAAGCGGCTGCTTGGTCTCGACAGCCTCACCGACGCACCGATCTATGCCTTGACCCTCTCGACCCCGGAAAGAGATCCCTCCACCGCGGGCCAATCCATCAATTAGTCGACCAACAATGTGTATTCGGCCAGTAACGCGTTCCCAGGGTATAACCAGAGACAGGAGCAGCACGTGCCAAATCAATCCTTACGCCAGTCGGAAATCGATAGTCTTCAATATATTTCGTCGATGACCAATGAGCTCGTGCAAATGGCCGAAGCAAGCCGTTTTCCGATGATCTCCTATCTGCTGGGCATGGCCTATGCAGAGGCCTTCGACGTTCTTCGCGGCGCACGGCCAGCCAGGCACGCGCAGCTCAGCGGCAACCCGCTGCACCCCAAGGCGCAGGCAAAAGACAATCGCGCCGCCCAGCCACGGAGAGCCTAACGAGATGCAATCGTCAGCATGCGCGGTGGCCGGCTCGACCTCGCGGCCAAACCGCTGGGAGACGCTGTGCGCATTGCAAAGCCTGCTGCCGCTGCTGAAGAAAGCCGCGACGGACCTGCACCGCGCCGACATGGTCTACTGGTTCGAGCAGGCAGATGCCGAGGTCGCCAACATCATCAGGGGCCATCCCTCCGATGCAACCGCCATCCCGGCCCTGATTGCATCCTGCCCGCAGGACCGGCATCCGGTCGCGCTAGCTTGATGCATGTCGCCCGCCAAAACGCCACGCGCTCATTGGCGCCGCTGAAAATGCTCTGCTCACCAGTTTTTCAATTTCAGACCGGAACCTATTGCGCGTCTGGAATGCCAAGGGGACCTGCACATGAACATGATAGCCAACATCAGAAGCGTCGATGCCAGGGAAAGCATTTTCAGCCGGCTCGACGTCTTGATCGTCAGGCGGCCGCCATCGCCTGTCGCCGCGCAGATCGAGGCCCGCCAACTCGTCTCGATGGCGATTGCCGACAGCTGCCAGGCCGACAGTCTCTGGGGTACAGTGGACGCCTTCCACGCCCATTTCGACTTCATGATGCAGACCATCGAAATCAACGGAGCCGATGACCCGAGCCTCGGGCTGTTGCGCACGAAATGCCGTTTCTATCTCGAACAGGTCGAGGCCCTGAGCCTGTCGCTGGCCTACTGACAGGCCGCTTAGACCAAATTCGGTCCTAGTTGCGCAGGCTGAACACGAACGGCGCTGTACGGCTCAGACGCGAACCGAGTTCCGGCGGCGGTGCCGGCACCGTGGCGCCTTGCAGCACGGCGAGCGCCGCACGGTCCAGATCCGCATCCCCGGAGGAACGAGAGAGCCTGGCAGACAGGACCCGGCCGGACGAGTCGACCGTGAAGGCGACATACGGCCTGCCTTCCACGCCTCGGGCCTTGGCAGAACTGGGATAGCGCGTGTGCCGCTTGATCCAGGCACCCAGACGGGAGTCCCATTTGCTGGAGTCGCCGGAGCGCGACGTCGATTCCGCTGCTTTCGGCGCGGCGGTCCTGGCCGCGGGCCGTGCGTCGGCGCTGGCGACGGTTGCCGTCTTCGGCGGAGCCGCCTTCTCCTTCTTAAGCCGCGGCTTGGGCTTCTCGACAGGTTTTTTCGCCTTGGCCTCGACCGGTTTCTTGTCTTTGACAATTTCGACCGGTTTCGGCTGCGGCAAGGGAATGACGACGTCTGGCGTGACAGCCTCGACAACATCCGGGATGACCTCATCCGGCGGCGGCTGATCGGCCTCTTCAGTCGTTTCGGTCCGGTTGGGTTCGGCCTCGTCGGGCGCGACCGCTTCCGGCGGCTCGACAACCGGCTCCGCCTTTTCGACCGGTTCTTCAGGTGTCGGCTCGGTCGTCGGTGTCGGTTCGGTCTGATCTGGCGTCACCGCGTCCAGCGCGGCGACCTGTTCTTGTACGGCCGGCATCACCACCATCGGCGCCATCTCGATCACCTGGGCCGGTGGCGGACCGCCGTCCGCTTCGGTGACCATGGTGAGATTCTGCACTGCATAGGCGACCGCGACATGGGCTCCGAGGACCAGCGCGGCAGCACCGGCCCACAAGCCAAGGTCGCGCCAGCCGAAGCGCGACATCTGGACCGAGGGCACGGCGACCGCTTGCGTCATGGCGCCGCCGCACCGGTGGCTGTGGGCGCGGGGGCATTGGACGCGGGAGCCGTCTCCAGGCCGACCAGCGCGATCTTCAGATAGCCGGCGCCGCGCAACAGGTTCATCGTCTCCATCAGGTCGCCATAGGCGACCGCCTTGTCGGCGCGCAGGAAGATGCGCGTCTGCTTGTCGCCCTTGGTCTTGGCGTCCAGCGTCGCGGCGAAAGCCGGGCGTGGCACGCCGTCATTGCCGATCGCCAGCGTCAGATCGTCCTTCAGCGTCAGGAACAGCGGTGTCTCGGGCCTCGGCGCGGGCGTTGCGGTCGAACCCGGCAGGTCGACATTGACATCCACCGTGGCCAGCGGTGCCGCGACCATGAAGATAATCAACAGCACCAGGATGACATCGATGAACGGGGTGACGTTGATCTCGTGGCTTTCCTCGAGATCGTCATCCATGGTCTGTCGGATTCTGCTTCCCATGGCGCTACTCCGCTGCCAGTGGCGCGGCCGGCGCGACGGTGCGGAAGTCGAGGTCGCGGCTGACCAGTCGTTCGACCCCTGCCGAGGCATCGGCGAGGATCTGCCGATAGCCGGCTATCGAGCGGGCGAAGACGTTATAGATGACGACGGCCGGTATGGCCGCGACCAGGCCCATCGCGGTGGCCAGCAGCGCTTCGGCGATGCCCGGCGCGACCACGGCGAGATTGGTGGTCTGCGCCTGCGAGATGCCGATGAAGGCGTTCATGATGCCCCAGACCGTGCCGAACAGGCCGACGAAGGGCGCGGTCGAGCCGATCGTCGCCAGCACGCCGGTGCCGCGTGACATGCGCCGCGCCGCCGCCGCCTCGATGCGCGACAGGCGCGACGTAACCCGTTCCTTGAGGCCATCGCCTGAGACATGATCGAGGGCGCCGGCTGAGAGTGCGGTCTCCTCCTCGGCCGCCCGCACCAGCAGCGCGCCCGGGCCGCCGCTGCGGTCGAGGGTACTGCTGGCCTGCTTCAGCGTGGCGGCCTTGCCGATCGCCCGCACGGCGCGACGGATGCGCAGCTTGCCGCCGAAAAGCTCCAGCGACTTGGCCAGCCATATCGTCCAGGTGACGAGGGAGGCAAAGGCCAGCCCGATCATCACCGCCTTGACGACGATATCGGCCGCCATGAACATGCCCCATGGCGACAGGTCATGCGGCAAGGTCAATTCCATCGCCGTCGAAGGTCCGGCCTCGGCTGGCGCGGCCGTGTTCGGCTGGGTGCCCGGCTGCGAAGGCGCCATCGTGGCCGGCGGAGCGACTGCCGGTGCGGCGGGCGCCGGCGCAATCGGCGCTGGGGCCGTGGGAGCAGCCGGGGTGGGGGCATCAATCGCCGGCGCGGCACCGGCGGGTTGCTCCTGGGCCATCGCGCTGCCGGCCGACAGGATGACGGATGCGACCAACGCCGCCAACAAACCACTTCTCGACAACAGCTTCTTCCTTGTTCTCACAGCGGCCAGCCGCCTTCTATTTCCCGCCGCCGCACCAGATCTCGTCACTGCACATAGCCGACGGGCTGGCCGGTGACGGGGTGCGCGAACACGCCCATCTCCACGCCGAAAATGCCTTTCAGAACATCGCTGCGCATGATCTCGCCGGGTGTGCCGCGCGTCAGCAGCTTGCCGTCCTTGAGCGCGATCAGTTCGTCGCAGTAGCGCGCCGCCATGTTGGGATCGTGCAGCACGACGACGACACATAGGTCGCGTTTGCGGCTGAGTTCCTTGACCAGCCCGAGCACCTCGACCTGATGGGCGATGTCGAGTGCCGAGATCGGCTCGTCGAGCAGCATGACGCCGGCGTTCTGCGCCACCAGCATGGCGAGCCAGGCGCGCTGGCGCTCGCCGCCCGACAATTCGTCCACCAGCCGGTCGGCAAAACCTTCCATGTCGGTCAGGGCCAGCGCCTCCTCGACATGCTGCCTGTCCTGCGCGCGGAAACGGCCAAGCGCGCCGTGCCAGGGATAGCGTCCCAACGTCGCCAGTTCGCGCACGGTCAGGCCGGTCGCCGCCGGCGTCGTCTGCGGCAGATAGGCAAGCGCGCGGGCAAATTCGCGGGCGCCCCATTGCGGCAGCGGACGCTTGGCGAAAGTGATGGCGCCTGAACTCGCCGGCTGCTGGCGCGCCATGAGCTTGATCAGCGTCGACTTGCCCGAACCATTGTGGCCGATCAGCCCATAGACGCGCGAGCGCTCCAGTTCGAGCGAGACCGGACCGAGCAGCGTCCGCTCGCCGCCGGCAAAGCGCACCGCGTCGATATGGAAGGCAGTCTGGGCATCAATTCCAGCCATGCTCATGGCTTTTCTCCAGTGCGGCCGCCCGCATTTCCAGATTCCGGCTTTCGACGGCTCATGCCCGGTTGACTATGAAACATGACCTTACTAGTCAACATTGAAGATGACTGCAACGATCAACAAATCGTCGCGACCGGCAATATCGACATGAAATTTGGAAAAGGGGGCGCAGGATGATCTCGGGACGTGGACTGATTTGGCAGGACCGGATGGCGCGAAAGCGCCTGCTGATCGCAGCGGTGTCGGTGCCGGCCCTGCTTGGCTGCGGCCATGCACTGGCCCAGGAGACGGTCACCACCACCCTGGACCCGATCAACGTCCAGGAACGTGTCGAAAGCGCCTTCGGGCCGGTCAAGGGCTACGTGGCCACCAAGGGCTCCACCGGCACCAAGACCGACACGCCGCTGATCGAGACGCCCCAGTCGATATCGGTGATCACCAAGGACCAGATGGAAGCACAGGCGATCGACAACCTCGGCGGCGTTCTGCGCTACACGCCCGGCGCCACCGGCGATCTCTACGGCACCGACAATCGCGGCCTCGGCCTGCAGTTGCGCGGCATTTCGAACGCCAACGGCGTCTTCTACAGGGACGGGCTGCAGCTTAAGGAGAGCAATTTCACCCTGTTCACCGCACTCGATTCCTATGGCGCGGAACGCTACGAGGTGCTGCGCGGACCAGCGTCGGTGCTCTACGGCCAGGCTAGCCCCGGCGGCATCATCAACTATGTCAGCAAGCGGCCGACCGAGGAAAACCTGCGCGAGATCGAACTCGGTGGCGGCAGCTTCAATCGCTATGAAGGCAAGTTCGATTTCAGCGGTGCCGTGAACGCCGACAAGTCGCTGCTGTTTCGCCTCACCGGTGCCGCTCACATGGGCGACACGCAGACCGATTTCGTCAAGGACGATCGCATCTTCATCGCGCCGGCGATCACCTGGCAGCCCGATGCCGACACCAGCCTGACCATCCTCGCCAACTATCAGCGCGACCGCTCGGGATGGGCGATGCAGTACCTGCCTGCCTACGGCACGGTCATACCGGGCAAGGACGGCAAGTACCTGCCGAACAGCATGTTCGTCGGCGAACCCGGCTTCGATTCCTACGACACCGACCAGGCCTCGATCGGCTACGAATTCGATCACCGTTTCAACGAAACCTGGCAGGTGCGACAGCATGCCCGCTACGTCCACCTCACTCACACCGAGGAGGGCGTCTTTGGTGGCGGACTGACGGACTCGAACGGCCTGGAACCTTCAAGCGGCGACTACTACCGTTACGCAGATGCCGGCGGCACCAAACTCAGCGGCGTCACCATCGACAACCAGGCACAAGCCGATTTCGGCACCGGGCCGCTTGCCCACACGCTGCTCGTCGGCCTCGACTACAAACGCTACACTTACCGCGACTATGCCTCGGAAGGGACCGTCGAGGACGGTTTCAACATCTTCGATCCGGTTTACGGGTACCCGATCACCGATCTGACGCCCTACACCGATACCGACACCACCCAGCAGCAGGTCGGTCTCTATGCCCAGGACCAGGTCAAGTTCGGCAACTGGCGGCTGACCCTTGGCGGCCGCCAGGATTGGTCGGACGCCAAGGTCTACGACAATCTGGCCGGCGGCTACATTCCCGAGCAGAAGGACAACGCCTTCACCAGCCGGGCGGGGCTCGTCTATCTCGCCGACAACGGGCTTGCGCCCTATGTCAGCTACTCCGAATCGTTCCAGCCGGTGGCCGGCGCCGACAGCGACGGCAATCTGTTCGTGCCCGAGACCGGCAGGCAGTACGAGATCGGGCTGAAGTACCAGCCGACCGGCTGGAATTCCTTCATTACGGCATCGGTTTTCGACCTGACCCGACAGAATGTCGTGCGTTCCGGTAATGAGGGCTCGCCCAACGATCTGTTCCAGACCGGTGAGATCCGTTCGCGCGGCGTGGAACTCGAGGCCGTTGCCAGCCTCGATTCCGGCTTCGACCTGAGAGCGGCCTACACCTATCTCGACACGAAGATCACCAGGGCGACCGCTGTCGAAGACGTCAACGGCGTCTGGGTCAGCAACGAGGGCAACACGCCCTTCGGCGTGCCGGCCCATTCCGCATCGCTTTGGGCCAATTACACCTTCATGAGCGGCAAGCTCGAAGGTCTCGGCCTGGGCGCCGGTGTCCGTTATGTCGGCTCGACCTATGGCGACGACGCCAACAGCTTCAAGGTTCCGTCGGTCGTGCTCGCCGACGCGGCGGTGCATTACGCCTGGCAGAACGCCACGCTCAGCCTCAATGCCAGCAATCTGTTCGACAAACGCTACGTCGCCTCCTGCTTCTCCTCGGGCTTCGGCTGCTTCTACGGCGAGGGCCGCAGGATCAACGGTTCGGTGAAATACACATGGTAGAAGCAATGTGGCGGGCCGGCCCAAAATGGCGGCGCTGACACGGCGCCAGTACCTTGCCGGCCTCGCCGCGACCGGTCTCGCTTTGCCGGGCGGCACGGCACGCGCGGCACCTGCCCGCGTCGTCTGCCTGGAATGGACATCGGCCGAACTGGTGGTCTCGCTCGGCCTGTCGCCGCTCGCCGTCGGCGACACCAGGGGTTATGGCGACTGGGTCCAGGGCCCGGCGCTGCCGCAGGCCACCATCGACCTGGGGTCGCGCAGCGAGCCCAATCTCGAACTGCTTCGGGAATTGCGGCCCGACCTGATCGTCGGCGCCTATGGCTATGGCTTGGACGAGAACAGCTTCACCAGATTGGCGCCGACCTTCAATGTGCCGTTCTACAGCGGCAAGGCTCCACCTTACGCGCAGGCGCAGCAGGTGACGCTGCAGCTTGGCAACATGCTTGGCCGTGGGACGGAAGCAGAAAACCTTGTCGGGCGCATCGAAGCCTCTATCGCCCAAGCGCGTGCCAGGCTGGAGCGGGCGGTGCAAAAACCGGTCTGCGTCGTCAGCATGTTCGACGATCGCCATGTCCGCGTCTACGGCGCCGGCAGCCTGCTGCAGGACGTCCTCGACCGACTCGGCCTCGTCAACGCCTGGACCGGCGCCACCAATGAATGGGGTTTTTCGACGGTCGGCATCGAGGAACTGGTCGCCGTCGGCGAGGCGCAACTGATCTCGCTCGATCCGATCCCGCCGCACGTCAGGATCAGGATCGCCCGCAACTCGCTCTGGGCCAACCTGCCCTGCGTCCGGAACGGCCAGGTGCGGACCATTCCGCCGGTCTGGCCGTTCGGCGGTCTCACTGCCGCCGGGCGTTTCGCCGAATTCATGGCAGCGGCATGATCGCTCAGGCAATGTCCCTGCCGCGACAGCGCGACGGCATCGGCGCGCTCATCCTGCTGGTTGCCGTGCCCGCGGGTCTGGCGCTGATGCTGACCGTCTTCGATCTCATCCATGTTCTGCCGACGCACCTGTGGTGGCAGGCGCTCACCGCCCCCGACACATCCGATCCAGTGCAGTTGCTGTATCGCTATGCTTTCCTGCCACGTGTCGCCGTCAGCGTGCTGGCCGGCGCGGCGCTCGGTCTCGCCGGTGTGGTCATGCAGCATGTGCTGCGCAACCCGCTGGCCGAGCCGACCACGATCGGCACCAATGCCGGAGCAAGCCTCGCTTTGGCGGCCGCCACCCTCTACGCACCATGGCTGCTGGAAGGCGGCCGTGAAGGGGTGGCGCTGGCTGGCGGCGCTCTCGCCACATCAGCCGTTTTCGCACTGGCGCGCGGGCGCAGCTTTTCGCCAGTGTCGATCATCATCGCCGGCCTCGTCGTCAGCCTCACTTTCGGTTCGGCCGGCGCGCTGCTGATGGCGCTCAACCGCGAATACACCGAGGAGCTGTTCATCTGGCAGAGCGGCTCGCTGGTGCAGAATGGCGATGCGGCCGTCGTTGCTCTGGCGCCGTGGCTGCTGGCCGGCATCTGCGCCGCGTTCCTGCTCTGGCGACCGCTACGCCTGCTCGATCTCAGCGACGACGGCGCGGCATCGCTCGGCACCCGCCCGGCCGTCATCCGCCTTGCCGGCATGGCTGTCGCCGTCTCGCTTGGCGCGTTGGTCGTCGCCGAGGTCGGCGTCATCGGGTTCGTGGCGCTCGCTGCCCCGGCGCTGGCGCGGCTGGCCGGAGCGCGCACGCTTGGCCGCCGCCTGGTCTGGTCGCCGCTGGTCGGCGGCGCCCTGCTCTGGCTCACCGACCGTCTGGTGC
>NZ_RZRP01000340.1:0-6320 GCF_003997795.1 Mesorhizobium sp. M7A.F.Ca.US.005.03.2.1
CCCATGCCTCGACCCGCACCAAGATGAGCAAGGACACCAAGGCGCGCATCAAGACGCTGTCCCGCGACGTGCTGTCACTCGCCGACCACGCCACCTTCCTATCGCAGAAGATCTCTTTCCTGCTCGACGCGACGCTCGGCATGATCTCGATCGAGCAGAACGCCATCATCAAGATATTTTCGGTCGCCGCCGTCATCTTCCTGCCGCCGACTTTGGTCGCCTCGATCTACGGCATGAATTTCGACGTCATCCCCGAGTTGAAATGGGAACTTGGCTATCCCTTCGCCATCGCCATGATGGTGCTGTCGGCGATCCTGCCCTTCTGGTATTTCCGCCGCCGCGGCTGGCTCTGAGTGGGCCTGTCGATCGGCTGCCACAGGCTGGCGCAGTAGAAATCGCTTGACCAAATGAACGCCGGCCTGCATCCGGAAACCCCGATCCTGGGGATCGTGGGTCGACAAGCCGGATTCCAGACCATGACCGCAGAGATAAAAACATGGGCCTATGAGGACTTCATCGAGGGTGCATCGATCGACCTCGGCTCGAAGCTCGTGAGTGCCGCCGAGATCGTCGAATTCGCCGGAGAATTCGACCCGCAGCCGATGCATCTCGACGAGGAAGCCGGCAAGGCCAGCATCCTCGGTGGGCTGGCGGCGTCGGGCTGGCACACCTGCGCCATGTTCATGCGCATGCTGTGCGATGCCTTCCTGTTGGACTCGACCTGCCAGGGCGCGCCCGGCGTCGATCAGGTCAAATGGAAGAAGCCGGTCCTGGCCGGCGATCAACTGACCGGCACCCTGGTGGTCGTTGCCAAGCGCCTGTCCAAATCGAAGCCACAACTCGGCTTCGTTACAATGCGCAGCGAACTGTTCAACCAGCGCGGCGAAAGCGTCTTCGAGCTCGAGAACTCCGCCATGTTCCTCACGCGCGATGCCGCGGGGAGCCAAGCATGACACTGGACGAGTTCTTTCGTATCGGCACCACGGTAACGCTCGGCTCGCACACATTCGAGCCCGAGGCGATCAAGGCCTTCGCCCGCAAATACGACCCGCAGATCTTCCATACCGACGAGGAGGCCGCGAAGAAAAGCGTGCTCGGCGGGCTCTGCGCATCCGGCTGGCACACCGCCGCCACCTGGATGAAACTCAATCTCGAAAACCGCATGGACGCCGAGATCGCTGCGTGGAGCGGCCCCGGTCCGGTGCCGGAATTCGGCCCCTCGCCTGGCTTCAAGAACCTGAAATGGCTCAAGCCGGTCTATGCCGGGCAAACCATCACCTTCACGCGCACCGCGCTGTCGCACCGCCCGATTGCCTCACGCCCCGGCTGGCGGCTGCTGGCGCTGCGTTCGGAAGCTTTCGATTCGACCGGCGACAAAGTGCTCGAGTTCGAAAGCGCCGTGCTGGTGAAGGCCGAGTAGAGGCGGCGCTTCTTCCTTCTCCCATGTGGGAGAAGGGAAGAACACTCAATGCCCCTCGAACCCAATCAGCGTCCGCACCGGCACGCCAAGCGCCTCCAGCTTGGCACGGCCGCCGAGGTCCGGCAGGTCGATGACGAAACAGGCGGCGAGGATGTCGGCACCTATCTGGCGCAGCAGCTTGACCGCCGCTTCAGCCGTGCCGCCGGTGGCGATCAGATCGTCGACCAGGATCACTTTCTCGCCCGGAGCAACACCGTCCTTGTGCATCTCCATTTCGTCCAGCCCGTATTCCAGGCTGTAGGCGACGCGCACCGTCTCGTAGGGCAGCTTGCCTTTCTTGCGGATCGGCACGAAACCGGCCGAGAGCTGATGGGCGACGGCGCCGCCAAGGATGAAGCCGCGCGCCTCAATGCCGGCGATCTTGTCGATCTTCTGGCCGGCATAGGGATGCACCAGTTCGTCGATGGCGCGGCGGAAGGCGCGCGCATTGCCAAGCAGCGTGGTGATGTCGCGAAACAGGATGCCGGGCTTGGGATAGTCCGGAATGGTGCGGATCGCGGCAAGCAGCGTGTCTTCGAGCGAGGATTTCATGGGGCGAGATTACCTGAAACGAAGGTTATTGCGCGACAATTGTTCGATCGAGCTGCAGCCCATCAGCTTCATGCCGCGTTCGATCTCGACCCGCATCTGTTCGAGCGCCCGTTCCACGCCGGGCTGACCGGCCGCCGCGAGCGGAAACAGATAGTAGCGTCCGACGCCGACGGCCTTGGCGCCGAGCGACAGCGCTTTCAGCACGTGTGTGCCGCGCTGCACGCCGCCATCCATGATGACGTCGATCCTGTCGCCAACGGCATCGACGACCTCGGCAAGCTGGTCGAACGCCGCCCGTGAGCCATCCAACTGCCGCCCGCCATGGTTCGACAGCACGATGCCGCTGCAGCCGATGTCGACAGCGCGTTTGGCATCCTCCACCGACATGACGCCCTTGAGGCAGAACGGACCCGACCAGAGCTTGACCATCTCGGCGACGTCGTCCCATGTCATCGACGGATCGAGCATCTCGGTGAAGTAACGGCTGATCGACATCGTGCCGCCGCCCATGTCGACATGCTCGTCGAGCTGCGGTAGCTCGAAGCCCTCATGGGTGAAATAGTTGATCGCCCACGCCGGCTTGAGCGCGAACTGCGCCATTCCGGCGAGATTGAGCCTGAAGGGAATGGCAAAGCCGGTGCGTTTGTCGCGTTCGCGGTTTCCCCCGGTGATGCTGTCGACGGTCAGCATCATCACCTCGACGCCGACCGCCTTTGCCCGCTGCATCATCGCCCGGTTAAGACCGCGATCCCGGTGGAAATAGAACTGGTAGACCTGCGGGCTGCTGCTGATGCTGCGCGCCTCCTCAAGGCTGACGGTGCCCAGCGACGACACGCCGAACATGGTGCCGTATTTGGCGGCGGCCTTGGCGACCGCGCGCTCGCCCTGGTGATGGAACAGGCGCTGCAAGGCGGTCGGCGAGCAATAGAACGGCATCGCCAGCTTCTGGCCCATGACCGTCACCGACATGTCGACCTCGCTCACCCCGCGCAGCACGTTGGGAACCAGGTCGCAGGTCTCGAAGCTTTCGGTGTTGCGGCGATAGGTGACCTCGTCGTCCGCCGCGCCGTCGATGTAGTTGAAGATCGGTCCCGGCAGCCGCTGCTGCGCCATGCGGCGGAAATCGGAAAAGTTGTGACAGTCGCTGAGCCGCATCATCGAATTCCAAAGGCCATGGCGGGACAAGTTTCTCGCCACCGTTCGATGCATCGAATATCAACCTGTTGTCGGCGTGCCAACGGACTATTTTTCGAGCTGCCCTCCGGACATGGCCATGAGCAAAAAAAGGGACGCCGAAGCGCCCCTTTCTGGTCTAATCCGATTGACGAAGATTACATGCCGAGATCCGAACGAAGCTCGGCCCTGGCCACTTCATACTCGGCCTTGAAGTCGTCCCGGTTGAGCAGGACCGCGGCGATGACGCTGCCGGAAATCCTGCCCATCTCGACGTCGGACGCATAGTGGATGCCGCCGACCTCGCGGTTGTGGGCGTATTCGGCCGCACGCGCCATGATCTCTGCGCGCTTTTCAGGAACCATATCGGACAGGATAATGCCCATCATGGTGCCGACGGTGGCGTGGCCGGACGGCCAGGAACCGGAGCTCGACAACTTGACCGCCGGCTTGACGAGGTCGCTGAGCTGGTGCGGACGCGGGCGCTTCCAGATATCCTTGGCCGGATCGACGACGGCGCCTTCGGTGGCCACGACGCGGTCGAAGAAGGCGCTGAATTTGGGCAGCGTTTCCTTGTTGAATTTCGGCCCCATGACGTTGGCGAAGCGCCAGACATTCTCGTCGGCATCGGCGACGGCGCTGGCTACCATCTCGGGCGTGCGTGTCACCTGCAGCATCAGCACCTCGCCGAGTTCGGCCTTGGTCTGCGCCGAATCGTTTGCCGGCGGCGGCGGCAGGATCATCGTCAGGTCGACATCCTTGTTGGTGACGAAAGGCTGGGCGTCCTCCGCTTGCGCGGCCGAGCCGACGATGAGCAGCAACAGGCCTGCCGCGAGCGATGCGTATCTTTTCATGGGTGCGATCCTTTGATGAGAGCAGCACAGGATCGCCGGATGCGGTGACGGCCATGTGACATGGCCGGCTTCTGGAAATGCAAAAGGGCGCCTCTCGGCGCCCTTCGTGATCACTTGATCGTGTGGCTTAATGCGCCACGCCTTCCCACACCTTGCGCTTGGTGAGATAGACCAGCGCGCCGAACAAAAGCAGGAACACCAGAACGCGAAAACCGGTCTTCTTGCGGTCTTCCATATGCGGCTCGGCCGCCCAGGCCAGAAAGGCGGAGACGTCGCGGGAATACTGGTCGATGGTCTGCGGCGCACCGTCATCATAGGTCACCTGGCCGTCGGAGAGCGGCTTGGGCATCTTCAGCGACACGCCGGACATGAAGTACGGATTGTAGTGGGTGCCTTCCGGGATGACCATGCCGGCCGGCGGCGTCTGGTCGTAGCCGGTCAGCAGCGAGTGGATATAGTCGGGGCCGCCCGCGTCGTACTGGGTGAAGATATCGAAGACGAACTGCGGAAAACCGCGTTCGACACCGCGAGCCTTGGCCAGCAGGGACATGTCTGGCGGAGCAGCACCGCCATTGGAGGCAGCGGCGGCTTCCTCATTGGCGAAGGGCGGCGGGAAGTGGTCGGACGGCTTGCCGGGACGGTCGAACATGTCGCCGGCATCGTTGGGACCGTCGTGGATGGTGTACTCGGCCGACAGCGTCTTGATCTGCGCATCGGAATAGCCGAGGTCCGACAGCGTGCGGAACGCCACCAGGTTCATCGAATGGCAGGCCGAGCAGACTTCCTTGTAGACCTTGAGGCCGCGCTGCAGCTGCGCCTTGTCATAGGTGCCGAATGGGCCGGTGAAACTCCAGTCCATTTCCTTCGGCTCGTCGATCGGGAAATGCGTCGGATTGGACACATTGTGTGCCTCTTCGGCGGCGATCGCCCGAGTGCCCGCGGCCCCAGCGGCGACGGCCACAAGGCCGATCAGCGCCAGCGAGGTGAGAATCTTTTTCATGCCAAATCCCCTTAGATTCTCTACCCGCTCAGCCTTTGGTTTCCGGAGCCGCCGTAGCGCCCGCCGGATGTCCGCTGCCGCCCTTGTTCTTCTCGAGCACCGCCTCGGTGATCGAGTTCGGCAACCGTCGCGGCGTCTCAATCAGGCCGAGCACCGGCAGCGCGATCAGGAAGAAGGCGAAGTAGAACAATGTCGCCATCTGCGCCATGAACACATAGCTGCCTTCCGCCGGCTGCGAGCCCAGCCAGCCAAGCAGGATGGCATCGGCCACGAACAGCCAGAAGAACAGCTTGTACCAGGGCCGGTAAACCGCCGAGCGCACCTTCGAAGTGTCGAGCCACGGCACCAGGAACAACATGACGATGGCGCCGAACATGCATAGCACGCCGCCGAGCTTGGAGTTGATCGGCCCGACATTGAAGGTGATGGCGCGCAGGATCGCGTAGAACGGCAGGAAGTACCATTCGGGCACGATGTGGGCCGGCGTCTTCAGCGGGTTGGCGACGATGTAGTTGTCGGGATGACCGAGATAGTTCGGCAGGTAGAAGACGAAATAGGCGAAGAAGAACAGGAACACGATCATGCCGAACGCGTCCTTGATGGTCGCGTAGGGGGTGAAGGCCACGGTGTCGGTCTTCGACTTGACCTCGATGCCCGTCGGGTTCGACTGGCCGACGACATGCAGCGCCCAGATGTGCAGCACGACAACGCCGGCGATCATGAACGGCAACAGATAGTGCAGCGCAAAGAAACGGTTCAGCGTCGGGTTGTCGACGGCAAAGCCGCCGAGCAGCAGCTGCTGGATCCAGTCGCCGACCAGCGGAATGGCGCTGAAGAAGCCGGTGATGACGGTGGCGCCCCAGAAGCTCATCTGGCCCCATGGCAGCACGTAGCCCATGAAGCCGGTCGCCATCATCAGGAGATAGATGATGCAGCCGAGGATCCACAGCAGTTCGCGCGGCGCCTTGTAGGAGCCGTAATAGAGGCCACGGAAGATGTGGATGTAGACGGCGACGAAGAAGAACGAGGCGCCGTTCGAATGCATGTAGCGCAGCAGCCAGCCCGAATTCACGTCGCGCATGATCTTCTCGACCGAGCCGAAGGCCAGATTGGTGTCGGCCGTGTAATGCATGGCCAGCACGATGCCGGTCAGGATCTGCGCCACCAGCATGATCGACAGGATGCCGCCAAAGGTCCATGCATAGTTGAGGTTGCGCGGCACCGGATAGGCAACGAAGCTGTCATAGACCAGCCGCGGCAGCGGCATGCGGGCGTCGAACCA